>NZ_JBAWUK010000002.1:53923-171332 GCF_037079935.1 Stenotrophomonas maltophilia group sp. Smal12
AAAACGAATGGGGGTGGGGTCGGGGGGCGCTGGGTTGAGCTATTGACGCCAAAGAGTCCGTGGGTGGGTGTTTGGTGGGTGTCAGGCGGGTTAGATTTTGCGTGTGTGCCGCCCCACGGCGCGCACACCAAAAGAGCGGAATAGCCTGGGGTGGGCCGGCGGGTTTGGGCCCCACGATGGGGAGGGTTGCTTGAAACGGGGGGTGGGGGGACCAACGGGCCGCACCCACCGGGAGTGATTGGTCCAATGCAATCAGAACGTATAGCGGACGCGGCCGTAGTAGTACGCACCGTTGCTGCCGATCGGCGACAGCACGTCGTACGGCAGGTTGCCGAAGTAGTGGATATCGCTGTTGGATCGATCCGGATAGTTGTCGGTCAGGTTCTGCCCGCCGATGGCCACGCTCCACTGCGGGGTGATGCGGTATTCGACTTCCGCATCCAGCTTCCACTCGGCCTGGTAGGTCTGGCGCGGGATGTAGCCGTCTCCGAAGTTGAACACACGGGTGGCGCTGCCATAACGGTTCACGCGGGTGCTCAGCGACCAGTGGTCGTTGCTCCATGCGGCCGAGAAACTGCCACGTGTACGCGGTGTGGCATCGGTCAGCGTGTTGGTCTCTTCAATCCCGAACAGCACATAATCCGGGTCCAGCGCCTGCAGCTGGGCCGGGGTGGCCAGCACGTTCTTCAGTGTGGTCTTGGTATATGCATAGGTGCCGGTCAGCAGCAGCTGGCCATCGCCCAGCGACTGCCGCCAGTTGCTCACCAGCTCGGCGCCACGGGTGCGGGTGTCGGCGGCGTTGACGAAGAAGCTGGCACTCTGCAGGCCGCTGACGCCGTAGTTGGCGGCCACGTAGTCGGTCAGCGCATCGCCGGTGATGCTCTCCGACAGCGCGATGCGGTCATCGATGTCGATCTGGAAGAAGTCCAGCGACAGGTCGAAATGCTCGCCGATGCGGCTGGTGAAACCGAGCGAGGTGTTCAGCGATTTCTCTGGCTTCAGGTTCTGTGCCCCCAGGCCGCGTGCGATCGGATTGTTGACCGACAGCAGGCGGCCCTGCACCAGCTGGCCACCTGCGTTGTAGCCGGTGGAGGTGGACTCGTAGCCGATCTGTGCCAGCGACGGCGCGCGGAAGTTGTTGGAGATCGCGCCGCGCAGCGCGAACGCCGGGGTGAACTCATAGCGCAGGCCGAGCTTGCCGGTCAGTTCGCCGCCGAAGTCGTCGTTGTGCTCGTAGCGCGCGGCCAGATCAGTGGAAAACTTCTCGCCGAACTGGCTGGACAGGCTGGCATAGGCGCTGGCCACATCGCGCGACAGGCGCGCCGCATCCTGCGGGGTCAGGCCGCCACCGGCCTGCGAACCGGTCGGGCGGTCGGTGCACGGGCCGGCGGCATAGCTGGCCGGGTCGCCAGGGCGGGTCTGGTAGCGCTCGTGGCGTGCTTCCACGCCCAGGCCCAGGGTGTGGCTGATGCTGTCGTTCTGGGTGAACACGCGGCTCAGATCGAGGTTGCCCACGGTCTGCGCATATTCGTAATCGGCGGTCTTGAAGCGGGTCGGGCTGGTCGGGCCCAGCGAGGCGTTGAGCGAATCACGCAGGCGATAGGTGAAGTCATTCTGGCCGTAGTCCAGGCTGCCGTCGTAGCTCCATTCGCCCCACTGCCCGCGCACGCCGGCCACGGCCTGCACGTCGCGGTTCTCACCTTCGGAGATCGGCCGGTAGCCATTCGGATAGACCTGCTTCCAGTTGGCATCGCCATCGGGATAGCGGAAGTAGTTGGCGCCTTCGGTGTCACGCTGGTTGAAGGTACCGAACGCGTAGAACGTCGAGGTCTGGCCCACCGGAATCTCCGTGTTCAGCCACAGGTTGATGTCCTTGCTCTTGCCATCACCCAGGACATAGTTGCGCTTGCCCCGCAGTGCCAGGTTGCCCGGGGTCTGGTCCCACGGCGGAATCTGGTCGAAGCCGGCGCGGTTGGTGCCGTTGCGGTGCTTGTATTCCAGGCCGACGCGCAGGAAGCCACCGTCTTCGCCCAGCGAGGTGCCGACCTTGGCGCTGATGTTGCCGGTCTGGCCATCGGTGAGGGTGCGGCCGATCGGCTTGAGGTCGGTGTGGTTGGCACCGTAGCTCGCCTCGATCTCGCCGCCGTCACCGCCGTTGTCGAGGATCACGTTGATCACGCCGGCCACGGCGTCCGAGCCGTACAGCGCACCGGCGCCATCGCGCAGCACTTCAATGCGCTTGATCGCACTGACCGGAATCGAATTGAAATCGACCGGGGTGGTGCCCTTGCCGATCTTGCTGTCGGTGTTGACCAGCGCGGTGTGGTGGCGGCGCTTGCCGTTGACCAGCACCAGCACCTGGTCCGGCGACAGGCCACGCAGCTGCGCGGCGCGCACATGGTCGGCGCCACCGGAGTTGGACTGGCGCGGGAAGTTGAACGACGGCAGCAGCGCCTGCAGCGCGCTGCCCAGCTCACCGTTGACCACGCCGGCCTTGCGGATGTCCTCGGCGGTGAGCACATCCACCGGCGAGGTGGATTCGAGCACGGTGCGGTCGGCGGCACGGGTGCCGGTGACGATCACCGTATCCAGGTTGGTGGCGTCCTGGGCCAGGGCCGGGGCGGCGGCGGAGGAAAGCGCGAGGGCGATGGCGAGGCCGAGCGGCGACGCGGGCAGGCGGGCGGACATGGGGACTCCAGCAACAACGACGACGGGGGAAGGGGAGATGGTGTCACTTACATCCATCCGGATGAAGCGATATATTATCTTCGCGTGATGACCGGTGCGGATGCAAGCCCCTGCCGGTCCGGCATGAGCTGATGCCCGGTTGGCATCAGCACGCCGGGCCGGTGGCGCGGTACGCTGCCGGCTCGCCTTGTCCCCCTTCCCCGGAGCTGTACCGATGAAACACCTTGGCCTCGTCTTCGCCGTGCTGCTGGCCACCAGCGGCTGCGCCAGCCTCTCTTCGCAGGCGCCCAGCGCCTATGCCACGGCCACCACCGCCGAACTGAAGGGCGACGCCGCGCGCCCGTCTTCCGCGCACGGCTGGGTGCGCAGCGAGCTGTATTTCGGCGTGGGCGAGGAGCAGGGCGCCGGCAACCGCCCGCAGGCCGACACCATCAGCGAGGCGCAGTGGCGCGCGTTCCTGGACAAGGAAGTGACCCCGCGCTTCCCCGATGGCCTGACCGTGTTCGATGCCTATGGCCAGTGGCTGTTCCGCGGCGATGCCGCGCCCAACCGCCTGCGCACCAAGGTGCTGGTAGTGCTGCATGAGGACACCCCGCAGCGCCGCGCCGATATCGAAGCGATCCGCCTGGCGTGGAAGCAGCAGACCAGGCATCAGTCGGTGCTGTGGTCGCGGCAGCCGGTCGAGGTATCGTTCTGAGTTGAAGGTGCCGCCGCGGTGCCGCAGGGAGCAACGATGAACTACAGGGAATGCCTGCTGGGCCTGGTGTTGGCCGGCGCGCTGGCACCGACGGCGCAGGCGGAGGACGAGGGCGAAACGCTACGCTTCCAGGTGGGCGCGCATGTGCAGGCGCATGCCGATCCCCTGCAGGACGGCAGCATTGCCGTGCAGCTGTCACCGTCGGGCAAGCGGCAGACGCTGGCCGGCGCGGCGGATGCCGACGGCCATTCGCGCTGGTCGCTCGAAGATGTCGATTTCGATGGTTACCCGGAGCTGGTTGCACGCGCCCCGGTCGGCATGGTCAACGAAGCGGTGGCGGTGTACCGGTTCGATCCCGCCAGTGCCGGGTTCCGCGCGCTGCGGGCTGAAACCCACGGCAGGGAGAGCTGCGGCGAGCTGATGGGCCTGATGGTCGACCACCTGAGCCGCACCCTGACCAGTAGCTGCCGCAGCGGCCCGATGTGGTACACCGACCAGTATCGCTTTGCAGGTGCGACACTCTATCTGTACCGCGCCGAGAGCGTGCTGATGCTGGGCGATACGGTGAACGCCGCGCTGCAGTGGGAACAACGCGAAGAGAACGGGCCGTTGGCGGTCTGGCGCACCTATGATCCCGCCGGCCGTGTGTTGGAAAGTGCCATTGCCGATGGCCTGGGCGCACCGCCGGATGGACCGTTGCGCGGCCAGCAGGCCACCGTGGCATCCGCGCGGCTGTTCCTGTTCGACCGGCCTGGTGCGTCCAGCACCAAGCGTTACCTGGTGCAGGGCGATCGGGTGGAACTGCTGGATGAACAGAACGGCTGGGTGAAGCTGCGCTATCGCAGCCCGAAGCACGGCGACGTGCTGGGCTGGATCAACGTCAACGACTAGAAAGGGGACGGAGGGAATTAAGTCGCTTGCGGCACAAGCGAGTTAGTTCCCTCCGTCCCTTTTTTTGCGGAGGCATCACTTCATCGGGTCTAGCCTCGGGAGTTCCCCCGTTCGAGGATGTATCCGATGAGCAAGCGCGTGGCCGAAATCGTGGTGGACGCCCTGCAGCAGGCCGGTGCCCGCCGTTGCTACGGCATCGTGGGCGATACGCTCAACCATGTGACTGATGCGATGCATGGCAGCGAGATCGCCTGGGTGCACGTGCGCCATGAAGAAGTGGCAGCGTTCGCTGCTGGCGCCGATTCGCTGGTGAGCGGCGAGTTGACCGCCTGCGCGGGTTCCTGTGGTCCCGGTGGCCTGCACTTCATCAATGGCGTGTTCGAGAGCAACCGCAACCGTGCGCCGATGGTGCTGATCGCCAGCCAGGTGGTGACCAGCGAGCTGGGCATGGAATTCCCGCAGGAAGTGGATTTCAAGTCGGTCTATGGCAGCTGCACGGTGTTCTGCGAGCAGGTGCACAGCCCGGAGCAGGCGCGACGCGTGGTGGCCCTGGCCTGCCAGGCCGCGATCAGCCGCCGTGGCGTGGCGGTGGTGATCCTGCCGGCCGATATCAGCCAGGCCGAGGTGAAGCACGATGTGCCGTTCTCGGTGCATTACACCCAGCCGGTACTGCGCCCCTCCGACGCCGAACTGCAGCGCATCGCCGAGCTGCTGGGGCAGGGCAAGCGCATCGGCATCTACGCCGGTGCCGGTTGCCAGGGCGCGCACGCACAGCTGTTGGAACTGGCCCGGCGCTTGCAGGCCCCGATCGCGCATACCTCGCGCGCGAAGGATTTCGTCGAGCCGGACAACCCGTACAACATGGGCATGACAGGCATCTTCGGCATCGAGTCCGGCTTCCACACGCTGATGGCGTGCGACACGCTGCTGCTGCTCGGCGCCGACTTCGCCTGGGGCCAGTTCTACCCGGACAAGGCCACCATCATCCAGGTCGACCGCGATGGCAGCCACCTTGGCCGCCGCCACCCGGTGAACCTCGGCGTGGTCGGCGATATCGCACCGACGCTGGATGCGTTGCTGCCGATGCTGCCGCCGCGCGAGGACAGCAGTTTCTTGGACGAGTGCATCGAGCATCGCGACAAGGCGCTGAAGAAGCGCGAACAGGAAGAGCAGCCGGGCGAAGGCGAATTGATCCATCCGCAGCACCTGACCGCGCTGCTCTCGAAGCACGCTACCGAGGATGCACTGTTCACCGCCGACGGCGGCTCGCCGATGGTGTGGGTGCTGCGCCATATCCGCGTCAACGGTCGCCGCCGCACGCTGACCAGCCTGCTGCACGGCACGATGGCCAACGCGATGCCGCAGGCGCTGGGGCTGCAGAAGGCCTTCCCCGGCCGGCAGGTGATCTCGCTGTCCGGCGATGGTGGCCTGGCGATGCTGCTGGGTGATCTGTTGACGGCGGCGCAGGAGAACCTGCCGATCAAGGTGGTGGTGTTCAACAATGGTTCGCTGAACTTCGTCGAGCTGGAGCAGAAGGTGGAAGGCCTTCTGGACAACTACACCGACCTGAAGAACCCGGACTTCGGCCGCTTGGCCGAAGTGATCGGCTTCCATGGCCGCACGGTCACCCGCAGCGAGGATCTGGAGGAAGCGGTGCAGGATTTCCTGTCGCAGCGCGGCCCGGCATTGCTGGACGTGCACACGAGTCGCGCCGAGCTGGTGATGCCGCCGCAGATCGAGGCCAAGCAGGTCGCCGGCACGGCGCTGTATGCGGCCAAGGCGATGTTGAACGGTCGCTTCGACGACGTGAAGCATCTGCTGGTGGACAACTTCCTGAAGAAGTGAGGTGGTCGATGCAGGGCTGCGCCCTGCACCCGAGGTAGGGCCGGCCGCTGGCCGGCAACATCAGCAGCAACAGCAACAGCTGGGTATCCGTGGGATGGCGGGGTGGGTCCGGTTGCGGCGACCCCTGCGCAGCCTACCCGACCGGCCCAACTGGCAATGCCAGTCGACTAACAGTCGACTCTACCCGCGCCCAGCCATGAGGGGCGCCGCCGTTGGCTGGAACCCATCATTCCACCGCGGAATTGGCGCCCAGGCCCCGCTGGGCCTACCATCGGCGCTCCCCACCCCCACCGCCCCTTCCATGTCCGCTCCCGCTTCCGCCGCACCGCGTCGCTGGTTCGTCGCCGGCGACTTCAACGGCTTCTTCGGCCTGGTCGTCGACAACCTCTCCATCCTCGGCTTCATCGCCATGGCCCTGGTCGGGATCTTCCAGTTCCCCGCCGACGTGGTGTTCGGCCGCATGTTCCCCGGCACGGCCTTCGGCGTGCTGATAGGCAACCTGCTGTACACCCTGATGGCACGCCGGCTGGCCGCGCGCAGCGGCCGTGACGACGTCACCGCCATGCCGCTCGGCCTGGATGCCCCCACCAGCATCGGCATGGCCCTGCTGGTGCTTGGCCCGGCCTTCATCGCGTTCAAGCAGCAGGGCATGAACCCGCACGCGGCGGGCATCGCCACCTGGCAGCTGGGCATGGCGGCGCTGGTCATCATGGGCGTGCTCAAGTTCGTGCTGTCGTTCTTCGGTGAAGCAGTCACCCGCGCGCTGCCGCGTGCCGCGCTGCTGGGTTCCATTGCCGGCATCGCGCTGGTGCTGATGGGCCTGCTGCCGCTGCTGGAAACGCTGCGCTCGCCGCTGGTCGGCTTCACCACGCTGGGCCTGCTGCTGTATGTGCTGATCGCCAAGGGGAAGCTGCCGGTGCGTGGCCCGGGCGTGCTGCTGGCCTTCGTGTTCGGCACCGTGCTGTATTACGGCCTGGGCCTGGCCGGGCTGGGTGCGCCGGGCTTCCATGTGCCGGAGTGGGTGCCGCCGCAGGTGGTGCTGCCGCTGCCGACGCTGGGCTTCCTCGACGGCCTGCCCACTGCGATGACCTACCTGCCGCTGCTGCTGCCGTTCGGCCTGCTGATGGTGGTCGGCGGCATCAATGTGTCTGAAAGCGCGCGTGCGGCCGGCGATGACTACCGCACCCGCGACATCCTGCTGGTGGAAGCGGTGGCTACGCTGGTGGCAGGCGTCTGTGGCGGCGTCGCGCAGACCACGCCGTACATCGGCCAGCCGGCGTACAAGCACATGGGCGCGCGCAGCGGCTATACGCTGCTGACCGGCCTGTTCGTCGGCATCGGCGGCATGCTCGGCATCATCTCCGGGCTGGTGCAGTGGCTGCCGCTGGCGGTGCTGGCACCGATCATCGTGTACGTGGCCATCGACATCACCACCCAGGCCTTCCAGGCCACGCCGCGCCACCATACCGGCGCGATGGTGTTCGGTTTCCTGCCTTCGGTGGCCTACCTGCTGGCGATCAAGGCACCCGGCTGGATCGCACCGGATCAGCTGCCCCAGCTGCTGACCAAGCTCGACGGCCACGGCCTGCCGGAGCTGGCGGTGATCTTCACCCTGGGCAATGGCTTCATCATCACCTCGATGCTGTGGATTTCGGCGGTGGCGGCGATGGTCGATGGCCGCCTGCGCCGTGCCTGCGGCTTCCTGCTGGTGGCGGCGGTACTGACCCTGTTCGGGCTGATCCACTCGGTGGATCCGCGCGGCGGCATCTACCTGCCGTGGGAGCTGGAAGGATTGGCGCGCATCATCAGTGTGCAGTTTGCCGGCGCCTACGTGGCCCTGGCGGTGCTGCTGGGCCTGCTGTCGCTGCAGAAGCAGCCGGTGAAGCCGCTGGGTGGGGACAGCTGATCCCACGGTAGTGCCGGCCGCTGGCCGGCATGCTCATGGGTATCCAAGGGCCGGCGCATTGCCGGCCCTTCTGCTTCTGCCGCCTTGTAGAGGCGAGCCTGCGCTCGGCTGCTCTGAGCCGAGCATGGCTCGGCTCTACAGGGGCGTGTTGCAGGCGGCGAATGCTTACAGCGCGCTCTGCCGGCCAGCGGCCGGCACTACCGCTCGGCGTCCAGCTCCGGGTAATGGCGGAAGATGCCATTCGTGTTGAACGCCAGCCGCCGTTCCGAGGCCAGGTAGGCGGCGATGTTCGGCCGCTTCGCCACCCGCGCCTGCAGCGCGCGCAGCAGGGGCAGTGTGGGCGCCAGTGCCTGCATGCGACGCGGGAACATGTAGTCCAGCCCACTCAGCAGCTGGAACAGCGACAGGTCCACATACGAATGCTCGCGCAGTGCATGGCGGCCACCGTTGGCGGCCAGCACCCGTTCGAAGTAGCCCAGGAACTTCGGCAGGCGCTCGCTGCGCAGCGACGCGGCACGTGCCTTGGCCTCGGTCTTCTGCGCTTCGTAGTATTTCGATGCGGCGATCGGATGATGGGTGTCATGCACTTCGGCCACCAGGTCAGCGATGGTCAACTGCAGTTGCAGCGCCTGCATCCGCCGCGATGCGGCCTGCGGCACCAGATCCAGCGCCGGGCCGAGGAAGTCCAGGATCGCGGCAACCTGCGCAATGAGCTGGCGACCGGCCTTCAGGAACGGCGGCGCGAAGGGCTGCGGGCCTTCGCTGTGGCCCTCCAGGAACGGCTGCATCACCGCATCGCCGTGCACCCGCGCCATGTCGATGTAGTCGGCGCCGGCATCCTCCAGCGCCAGGCGCACGAACTCGCCGCGGCCCTGGATGCCGGTCCAGTAATACAGCGCGTACTGCATGGCAGTGCCTCCACATGAAAAGACCCACAGCGTCGCGCGGGGCATGCAAAGCAGGCGTGAGCGCGGCTTTGGCGCGGGCCGAAGCCGAACGGCAGCGGAACAGACGGGGAACCGGCTGGAACCGGTGGGGTCACACCTTCTCCATGCGTGTGAAACGAGGTGCTGCATCATGCAGAGTGGAAAGGCGGTATGGCCCTGGGTGTTGGGAGTGGTGGTGATCGGTGGCGCGGGCGGTTGGTTGTTCCGCGATCAGCTGAAGAGCCTGGCAGACGGTGTCTCGGTGCCGGTGCAATCGCCCCCCGCCAGTACCAGCGCACCGCCACAACCGCAGGCGGCCGCGGAACCCGCGCCAGCGCCACCGACGATCAAGCATCCGCTGGATACCGAGGCCGCAGCTGATCCGGCGCTACCGAAGCTGGCTGACAGCGATACGGCTGCCTGGGGGAGCATTGAGCCAGCTGTTCCAGGGCGAGGGCCCGATGACCCTGCTGCTGCGCGATCACCTGATCCAGCGCCTGGTCACCCAGGTCGACAACCTGGACAAACCAAGCGTGCCGCCGACGGCGCTGGCCGCACGGCCGCTGCCGGGCAACCTGCAGGTCGAGCCTGGCGAGGGTGGGGAACGCATCGCGGCAAGCAACTCGGCGCGTTACGCGCCCTATGTGCAGGCCTTTACTGCGCTGGATCCAGCGGCAGCGGCTACGGCTTACAAGCGCTTCTATCCGTTGATCCAGCAGGCCTACGTCGACCTGGGCCGGCCCGACGGCTACTTCAACGACCGTCTGGTGGCGGTGATCGACCATCTGCTGGAGACCCCGGAACTGGTGCAGGCGCCATTGGTGCAGCGTGATGAGCGCGGTCGCTACCGCTTCGTCGATTCCACCCTGCAGTCGCGCTCGATAGGCCAGAAGGCGCTGTTGCGCATGGACGCCACGCAGGCGCGGGCGGTCAAGCAGCAGCTGCGGGCGCTCCGCTCTGCGATCATCCGCTGAACCGGTCCACTGCGCCGAACTGATCGGGATCAACGCGCCGACCACACCCGTTCCGGCATGCTGGCCGCAGGCTGACTCGCTACGGGGTGCAGTCGCAGCCACCCTTGAAACGGGGTGGGGCAGCCGCATCTTCCCAGCATCGCCGGCGCGGGCCGGCCCTGATGACCGATGAGGATTCGCAATGCGGATGGACAAGCTCACCTCGCGTTTCCAGCAGGCGCTGGCAGACGCACAGTCGCTGGCCGTGGGCCGCGACAACAGCATCATCGAACCGGTCCACCTGTTCAGCGCGCTGCTGGACCAGCAGGGCGGCAGCACGCGCCCGCTGCTCGCGCAGGCCGGGGTGAACGTGCCGGTCCTGCGCGAGCGCCTGACCGAGGCGTTGGACGCGCTGCCCAAGGTGTCCGGCCAGGCCGGCAACGTCTCGATGGGCAATGACCTGGGGCGCCTGCTGAACCAGACCGACAAGCTGGCCCAGCAGCACGGTGATGCCTTCATCGCCAGCGAGTGGTTCGTGCTGGCGGCGCTGGAGGATGGTGGCACGCTGGGCATGGCGCTGCGCGCCGCCGGTGCCGACAAGACCCGCCTGCAGGCGGCCATCGACAAGCTGCGTGGCGGCGAGAACGTGCAGTCGGAGAATGCCGAGGAGCAGCGGCAGGCGCTGGAGAAGTACACCATTGACCTGACCGCGCGCGCCGAGAGCGGCAAGCTCGACCCGGTGATCGGCCGTGACGAGGAAATCCGCCGCACCATCCAGGTGCTGCAGCGCCGGACCAAGAACAACCCGGTGCTGATCGGCGAACCCGGCGTGGGCAAGACCGCGATCGTGGAAGGGCTCGCCCAGCGCATCATCAATGACGAAGTACCCGAGGGCCTGCGTGGCAAGCGCGTGCTGTCGCTGGACATGGGCGCGCTGATCGCCGGCGCCAAGTTCCGCGGTGAATTCGAGGAGCGCCTGAAGGGCGTGCTCAACGACCTGGCCAAGAACGAAGGCCAGATCATCCTGTTCATCGACGAGCTGCACACCATGGTCGGCGCGGGCAAGGCCGACGGTGCGATGGATGCCGGCAACATGCTGAAGCCGGCGCTGGCACGCGGCGAGCTGCACTGCATCGGTGCGACCACGCTGGACGAATACCGCAAGTACATCGAGAAGGACGCCGCGCTGGAGCGCCGCTTCCAGAAGGTGTTCGTCGGCGAACCCACGGTGGAGGACACCATCGCGATCCTGCGCGGGCTGAAGGAAAAGTACGCCGTGCACCACGGCGTGGAAATCACCGACCCGGCCATCGTGGCTGCCGCCACCCTGTCCAACCGCTACATCACCGACCGCCAGCTGCCGGACAAGGCCATCGACCTGATGGACGAAGCCGCCTCACGCCTGCGCATGGAGATCGACTCCAAGCCGGAGGAGCTGGATCGCCTGGAACGCCGGGTGATCCAGCTGAAGATCCAGCGCGAGATGCTGAAGAAGGAAAAGGACGAAGCCTCGCGGCAGCGCTTGGCCGACCTGGAGAACGACATCGACGGGCTGGAGCGCGAGTTTTCCGACCTCAATGAAATCTGGAAGTCGGAGAAGGCGGCGCTGCAGGGCGCCACCAAGATCAAGGAACAGGTCGAGCAGGCCAAGCTGGAGCTGGAAGCTGCGCAGCGCCGCCAGGATTTCGCCAAGATGAGCGAAATCCAGTACGGCCTGTTGCCGCAGCTGGAAAAGCAGCTGGCCGCCGCGCAGGAAGCCGAGCACAAGGACTTCAAGCTGGTACAGGACCGCGTGACCGATGAGGAGATCGCCGAGGTCGTTTCGCGCTGGACCGGCATCCCGGTCAACAAGATGCTCGAAGGCGAGCGCGACAAGCTGCTGCGCATGGAAGAAGTGCTGCACAACCGTGTGGTCGGCCAGGAAGAGGCGATCAAGGTCGTCTCCGATGCGGTACGCCGCTCGCGTGCCGGCCTGTCCGATCCGAATCGTCCGGCCGGCTCGTTCCTGTTCCTCGGCCCGACCGGCGTCGGCAAGACCGAGCTGTGCAAGTCGCTGGCCGAGTTCCTGTTCGACAGTGCCGACGCGATGATCCGCATCGACATGAGCGAGTTCATGGAGAAGCACAGCGTCGCCCGCCTGATCGGTGCGCCCCCGGGCTACGTCGGCTACGAGGAAGGCGGTTACCTGACCGAGGCCGTGCGTCGTCGCCCGTATTCGCTGATCCTGCTCGATGAGGTGGAGAAGGCGCATCCGGATGTGTTCAACATCCTGCTGCAGGTGCTGGACGATGGCCGCCTGACCGACGGCCAGGGCCGCACTGTGGACTTCCGCAACACCGTCATCGTGATGACCTCGAACCTGGGCTCGCATCAGATCCAGGACATGAGCAGCGACGACAGCCCGGAGGCCTACACGCAGATGAAGGCGGCCGTGATGGGCGTGGTGCAGGCGCACTTCCGTCCGGAGTTCATCAACCGCCTGGACGACATCGTCGTGTTCCACCCGCTGGACAAGCAGCAGATCAAGCAGATCGCACGCATCCAGATGCGCGGGCTGGAGAAGCGCCTGGCCGAGCGCGGGCTGAAGCTGGCGGTCTCCGATGCGGCGTTCGACCTGCTCGGCAACGTCGGCTTCGATCCGGTGTATGGCGCGCGGCCGCTGAAGCGCGCGATCCAGTCGCAGCTGGAGAATCCGCTGGCGCAGCAGATCCTGTCCGGCGCGTTCGTCAACGGTGACACCATCGAAGTCGGCAATGAGGGTGGGCACTTGGTCTTCGCCAAGGCCTGAACCGGTGGCGCGCCTGCCATGGCTGGCGCGCCACCAAAGCCTCAGCAAGGCACAATGATCCCGTTTCACTTTCGCAAGGACGAGGAGAACCGCATGGACGTTACCCGCAGGGTTTCACTCTGCATGGCGCTGGCGCTCGCTGCTGTTGCTGGACACGCTGCAGCCGTCGAACAGGTCCAGCTGCCGCCGATGAAGGGTTACCAGCAGGCCCACCAGAGCACCGACGCACAAGGCAACCGCATCACCGAGTACGTGCCGCAGGGCCAGACCGTGCAGGACTGGACCGACATGGTCACCGTCAATGATGCGCCGAACAGTGGCCATGTGAGTCCGCGCGAGTTCCTCGGCATCATCGAGGCGGGGTGGCGCATGGCCTGTCCGGCTGCGCAGAGCCACTGGATCCGCGAAGGCGAGGAGGGCGGACGGCCATTCGCGCTGCTGATGCTCAGTTGCCCGCTGAACCCCGGCACCGGCAAACCGGAGTTCACCTGGATCAAGGGCATGCAGGGCAGGCAGGGCTTCCACACCGTGCAGAAGTCGTTCCGCGCCGAGCCGGAGAAGGACGACGTCGTGCAGTGGATCGGCTGGCTGCGCGAGGTCGGCTTGTGCGGCAGCGGCACCGCACAAGCCTGCCACTGATCGCAGCGAAAGAGGGCGCCCAGCGGCGTCCTTCATGCATCAGAAGCGGTGCGTATAGCCGCTCATCACGCCAAACTGGTTGGCCTTCTGCACGATCGGGCTGTTGGCCGCATCGCCGAGCAGGCGCGTGCCTTCGGCCGAGATGTACCAGTTGCCATTACGGCCCACGCGGTGGCTCCACTTCAGGCCCACACCGGCGCTGACCAGGCCGGCCTTCGGTTTGTGCTCGGCAAAGCCGGTGCGCGCGGCCTGTTCCGGACTGACGCCGTACCAGGTCTGCATGTAGCCACGGTTGCCGTAGTCGGTGGAGACGCTGCCGCTGACCACGCCACCGGCCAGGTCGAACAGCGGCATGCTCAGGTTCAGGTGAATCTGCTGGGTAGCCAGTCCGTTCTCAGCCTTGTCCTCGTCCTTGCGGGTGAACTGCCAGGAGCCGCTCAGCACGGCTTCGCCCAGCGTATATCCAGCCGAGACACCGACCAGGGGACGGGTATCGATATCGCCCATGCCGCGCAGGAAGTCCGAACCGCCGAGCAGCGAATCCTTGTCCTTGCGGATACCGCTGGCACCGACATAGGCGCGCACGCGGGTGTGCTCGCCGAGGGTCGTGCCCCAGCCGATGCCACTGGTGCCCAGAAACCAGCCCCCTGGCGAGGTGACATCGAAGGACAGCGAAGGCGTCGCACGGTACTCCTCGCTGCCGCTGTAGCGCGGCGCCACGCCACCACCGGCGGCGAGCTCGAAGGTCCAGTGGTCATCCTTGGCGTGGGCGATCGGGGCAGCGAACAGTGGCAACAGGGCCAGGCAGAGCAGGGTGTGGGAACGGCGAAGCTGGGACATGGAAACTCTCGACAATGGGAGGAAAAGCAGCGCGCGCATCCGGCGAGTGCTGCAGGGTCGCTAGCGTGGCGATACGCCGGCGACCGATCCGTCCGCAGTTGTGCGGGAGTTGTAATCAACTGTAATTGCGCCCGTGGGCGTTCAGCTGGCAGCCAGCGGCCAGTGCATTTCCAGGCGTGCGCCGCCGAGGGCGGCGCGACCGATGCGCAGTTCGCCGTGGTGGCGTGCGGCAATGCGGCCGACGATCGCCAGGCCCAGGCCGAAGCCGCCGGTGTCGCGGCTGCGGCTGTCATCCAGGCGGGTGAACGGGCGGACCACCTTTTCGCGGTCAGCCTCGGCGATGCCGGGGCCGTCGTCGTCCACGCGCAGGCAGGCGCGCCCGCCCACACTCACCAGCGACACGTCCACCTGCGAGCGCGCGTGGCGCAGGGCATTGCCGACCAGATTGCTCAGCGCCAGCTGCAGCAGGCGCGGTTCCGCGTCCAGCCGAGGCAGGGCACTGGGCTGCACGCGCAGCACCAGGCCGGCACGTTCGGCATCGCGGCGGGCATCGGCCAGGCAGGCCTGCAGCCAGTCGTTGGCTTCGATCCGCTGCATCGGTTCGCCCTCGCCCGGATGCTCGAGCCGTTCGTAGGCCAGCAGTTCGCTGACCAGCCGGTTGAGCTCGGCCAGGTCGCCATGCAGGCCCTGCGCCAGTCGTTCGCGGCGCTCGCGATCATCGCTGTCCTGCATCAGGTCCAGGCCGAAGGCCACGCGCGCGATCGGCGTACGCAGTTCGTGGGAGATCGCATGGGTCAGGTCGCGCTGGCGCTGTACCAGTTCGGCCACGCGCGCGGCCATGCGGTTGGAATGGTCGACGATGACCCGGATCTGCGAGCGTGGCGAGACCTGCGCGCGTGCCTGCAGATCGCCGGCGCCGATGCGGTCGGCATGCACGCGCAGGGCATCCAGATCGCGCCAGAGCAGGCGTACCCAGGCGTACAGGCTGGCGCCGACCAGCAGCAGAATGCTGAGGTAGGCCGCGATGGTCATGTACGTGGTCATCTGCACCGCGCCAGGCACGCGCAGGTGCAACCAGCGACCATCGATGCCTTCGATGGGCAGCAGGACCTGCTGGTACTGATCGCGCACGATGAAGCCATCGGCCTGCACGGCTGCCTGTTCCTGCGGGGTCAGCGCGGGAGGCTTGTCGAGCAGGGTCAATGCGATGCCATAGTGCGGTTGCCACCGCTGCAGGCGCTCACGCTGCTGGCTACCCTCCAGGCCGGCCAGGCCGCTGCGCAGGGCGTACACCTGCCCGCGCACCTGCTGGACGAAAACGCGATCCTGCACGGGCGTATAGATGCTGTCGAGCACCCGGTTGAGAAAGAACACCGAGGCCAGGAAACAGGCGCCGGTGATGAACCACAGCCACAGGAACAGCCGCTTCATGCCGTCCAGGCCGACGGATTGAACTGGTAGCCGCGGCCCCACACGGTCTTGATCCGCCGCGGCTCGCGCGCATCGTCGCCGAGCTTGCGACGCAGCTTGCCGATGCAGACGTCAACGCTGCGGTCCAGGCCGTCGAAACCGATTCCGCGCACCGCCTGCAGGATCTGGTCACGGGACAGGATCTGCCCCGGCTGGCTGGCCAGCAGCCACAGGATCTCGAATTCGGTGGTGCCCACGTCCACCGTGGCACCGTGCAGGTGTACCTCACGCTGCATGCGGTCGATCAGCAGTTCACCGTGCATCAGCCGGCTGGGCGTGCCGGTGTTGCTGCTGCCGTGGCGGCGGCGCAGCAGGGCGCGCAGCCGGGCCAGAAGCAGGCGTGGTTCGATGGGCTTGTGCACATAGTCGTCGGCGCCCGATTCCAGGCCCAGCACCTGTTCGATGTCGTCCTCGCAGGCGGTCAGCATCAGGATCGGCACATCGGAGAAGCTGCGGATCTGGCGGCACACGTCGATGCCGCCCAGGCCGGGCAGCATCAGGTCCAGCACCACCAGCTCCGGCGCGTGCTGGCGGCAGGCGGCGCCGGCCAGGTCGCCGCGTGCGATGTGCTGCACGGCGAAGCCATGCTGGTGGAGGTAGTCGCTCACCAGTTCGGCCAGGCGACGGTCGTCCTCTACCAGCATGACCGACGTAGGCGAACTGCTGGTGGTGGGATGCCAGGGCGATGGCTGCATGGGTGGGGCCTCCGTGCCCGGGCAGCAGCGCCCGGCGGCGCAGCCTAGCAGCGCCCCATGACGACTGCCTGAATCGCGGCCAACCTGATAACCGCCGGTACGGGCGTCATCGCCAGTGGCTTTCAGTGGCGGGCGCGGGCTGGCCTATGGTGGCGGTTTCCCCGGATGGAGCCTGGTCCAATGAGCGAACCGCAGTGGCAACTGGAAACCCTGGCCGTGCACGGCGGCTACCGTCCCGACCCGACCACCCGCGCGGTGGCGGTGCCGATCTACCAGACCGTGGCGTATGCCTTCGATGACACCCAGCACGGCGCCGATCTGTTCGACCTGAAGGTGCCCGGCAATATCTACACCCGCATCATGAACCCTACCACCAACGTGCTGGAGCAACGCCTGGCCGCACTGGAAGGTGGCATCGGTGCGCTGGCGCTGGCCTCGGGGCAGGCCGCGATCACCTATGCCCTCCAGACCATCGCCGAGGCCGGTGACAACATCGTCGCCTCCAGCGCGCTGTATGGCGGCAGCCTCAACCTGCTGGCACACACGCTGCCGCAGTATGCCATCCAGGCGCGCTTCGCCGACCCGGCCGATCCTTCTGCGTTCGCCGCGCTGATCGACGAGCGCACCAAGGCGGTGTTCGTCGAATCGATCGGCAACCCGCGCGGCAACGTCACCGACATCGCCGCCATTGCCGAGGTCGCGCATGCGGCGGGTGTGCCGCTGATCGTCGACAACACCGTGGCCACCCCGTTCCTGCTGCGCCCGTTCGAGCACGGTGCCGACATCGTCGTGCACTCGCTGACCAAGTACCTGGGCGGCCACGGCAACAGCCTCGGCGGTGCCATCATCGACTCCGGCCGCTTCGACTGGGCGGCGCAGCCGAAGCGTTTCGCCCGCCTCAACCAACCCGACCCCAGTTACCACGGCGTGGTCTATACCGAAGCACTGGGGCCGGCGGCCTACATCGGCCGCGCGCGGGTGGTCCCGCTGCGCAATACCGGTGCCGCGTTGTCGCCGTTCAATGCGTTCCTGATCCTGCAGGGCATCGAGACCCTGGCCCTGCGCATGGAGCGCATCAACGCCAATGCACTGGCCGTCGCGCAGTTCCTGAAGGCGCACGACAAGGTCGCCTGGGTGCGTTACGCGGGACTGGCAGACGACCCCGAGCATGCCGCCGCGCAGCGCTACCTGGGCGGGCATGGCTCGGGCGTACTGACCTTCGGCCTGCCGGGCGGGCGCGAGGCTGGCGCGCGCTTTCTCGATGCGCTGAAGCTGTTCACCCGCCTGGTCAACCTGGGCGACGCGAAGTCGCTGGCCATCCATCCGGCCTCGACCACCCATCGCCAGCTGGATGCGGCAGAGCTGGCCAAGGCCGGGGTCAGCGAAGATACCGTGCGGCTGTCGATCGGCATCGAGCACATCGGTGACCTCCGCGCCGACCTGGAGCAGGCCCTGGCCGCCGCCTGATAGCCGCGCGCTTGGTGCATATCGCCACAGGCGATCACCACCGGCGGCGCGATGCGCTAGGGTGGAACTGCCTCTCCAAGGCGTGGCAACGTGGCGATCCAGATCCCCGGTCGATGCGGGTCGACCGGGGATTTTTTTGTTTCCAGGGTCAGATCCGTTTTCCTGTGGAAAACAGATCTGACCCCATGTGCCGACGGTCGGCATCAATCCTGGTAGATCCACGCCATGCGTGGATGGATCACCATCGGAATCGAACATTCCGACAGTTCATCAAACAGCATCCACGCATGGCGTGGATCTACTGCAGATCGTGGGAAATTGTCGAAGGCGGGGTGGGTCCGCTTGCGGGGGCGTGAGCCGCATGGGCCCGAGGCATGCCTCGGGCGGGTTGGGCAGGACGCCCAACCCCGGTCTTGCCGTGTGCGCAGGATTGCGCACACGAGCAAGCGGCGACCGAGCTTACATGGGCGTACTTGCAGCAGCCCCTGCAAGCGGACCCACCCCGCCATCCCACGGATAGTCAGCTTTTGCCTTTGCCTTTGCCGTTGCCTTGGCAGGTGCAGGGCTGCAAGCCCTGCCGCAAGCACACCCCTCACACCACCGGAATGCTGTGCTGCCCCAGATTCCGATATGGCGGCGTGGACATGACCATCTCCGCCAGCGAATAGGCCAGCTCGCGCTCGGCCATCACCGTGCCATCGGCACCATGCTCCAGCAGATGCTTCACTTCGGCATCGCTGTGCGCACGTGCCAGCAGGGTCAGGTCCGGGTTGATCGCACGCAGCTTGGCCAGCGCCTCACCGGCTTCCAGCGGCTGCGGAATCGCCAGCACTGCGATCTTGGCCCGCTCTGGATGGGCCTCGGCCAGCACCCGGTCGGCGGCGGCGCTGCCGCGGATCGCTGCCAGGCCCCTGGCGTGCGCCTGCTCGACGTGCTCCTTGTTGTCATCGATCACCAGCACCGGCACGCCGCGATCGCGCAGCACCTGTGCCAGCTCGCTGCCGACCCGGCCATAGCCGATCACGATGGCGTGGTCATGCAGGTCGCGCGACGGGCCGGTCGCCTCTTCCGGCTCTGGCGTTTGCGGCTGTGTTTCCTGCTTGGCCTGCCATCGGTCGAGCAGGCCGAACACCAGCGGATTGAGCATGATCGACACCAGCGCGCCGGCCAGCACCAGCGACTGGCCTTCCTTCGGCAGGATCTGCAGCGCCACGCCGAGGCCGGCGATGATGAAGGCGAACTCGCCGATCTGGGCGAGGCTGGCCGAGATGGTCAGCGCAGTGCTGGTCGGGTGGCCGAACGCGCGCACGATGAAGAACGCGGCTGCCGACTTGCCGAACATGATGATCAGCACCGTGGCCAGCACCTGCCACGGATGCTGGACGAGGATGTTGGGGTCGAACAGCATGCCGACCGAGACGAAGAACAACACCGCGAACGCATCGCGCAGCGGCAGCGAATCATGCGCGGCCTTGTGGCTCAGTTCCGATTCGTTGAGCAGCATGCCGGCGAAGAACGCGCCCAGCGCGAACGAGACACCGAACAGCATCGCAGAGCCGAACGCCACGCCCAGCGCAATTGCCAGCACCGACAGGGTGAACAGTTCGCGCGAGCCGGTACCGGCGATACGTTCGAGGATCCACGGGATGACCCGGCGCCCGACCACCAGCATCACCGCCACGAACAGGCCCAGCTGCACGAAGGTCCAGCCGATGTCGGCCAGCACGCTGCCCAGCGAGTGCGACTCCTTGGCCGCGTCGGGACCGAACACGCCGGCCATCACCGGCATCATCACCAGCGCCAGCACACAGGCCAGGTCTTCGACGATCAGCCAGCCGACCGCGATCTTGCCGCGCATCGTCTCCAGCAGGCGCCGTTCCTCCATTGCCCGCAGCAGCACCACGGTACTGGCCGTGGCCAGCGAGAAACCGAAGATGACGCCATGAATGGCCGGCCAGCCCATCAGCGAGGCCACGCCCCAGCCGAGCAGGGTGGCCACCGCGATCTGGCCGATGGCGCCGGGGATGGCGATGGCCTTGACCGCCATCAGGTCCTTCAGCGAGAAGTGCAGGCCGACGCCGAACATCAGCAGCATCACGCCCAGTTCGGCCAGCTGGTTGGCCAGCGCCTGGTCGGCGACGAAGCCGGGGGTGAACGGGCCTACGCAGATGCCAGCAACCAGGTAACCGACCAGGGGAGACAAGCGGAGCTTGTTGGCCAGCGCGCCGAAGATGAAGGCGAGCCCCAGGCCAACGGCAACGATGTTGATCAGGTCGGTGTCATGGTGCATCGGCACTCGCAGGAAATCGGGGGTGCCCCGATTTTCACCGATGAAGCCAGATACGGCAAACCTGCCGTCCACGTGCCGTGGCCGGCGGGTTTGCCCACGCATTTCTCCTCTACCCCCGCCTTCGGCGCGCCCCTTCAACAAGAAGGGGCTCTCCTCCAGATGCGGCCCGGGGTTGCCGGCCAGCGGCCGGCACTACCGCTTACCAGGTGTACTTGATCCGCCCGTACACATACGCGCCGTTGAAGCCGAACGGCGAGTAGTTGCTGTACGGCAGCATGCCGAAGGTGGAGTTCTGCAGGTCTTCGGTGCGGTCCGGGTACTTGTCCAGCAGGTTGTCGGCGCCCACGGTCAGGGTCCAGTTGCTGCTCGGCTTGTAGCTGGCCGAGGCATCCACCACCCAGGCATCGCCGTAGGTCTGGTCGCGCAGCGCGGTGGCCGAGTTGCGCACGGTGAACTTGCCGTAGCGGGTCGCGGCCAGGCCCAGTTCCCAGTGGTCCGAACGCCAGGTGCCGCTCAGGATCGCCTTGTCGCGCGGGTAGCTGTCCTCGATGCGACCGATCTCATCACGGCCGATCAGCGACTGGGTCAGGCCCAGCGTGCCGAACACCGCCGGAGTGCCGCCGACGCGGCGCACTTCGGTGTCGTTGTAGCTGTAGGCGGCGGTCAGCTCCAGGCTGCTGGCGCTGAACGGCACGGTGTAGCTGGACACGAAGTCGACGCCGCGGGTGCGCGTATCCAGGCCGTTGGTGAAGTACGAGAACGCGGTCACCTGCGGCAGGCCGAGGGTGCCCAGCAGCGCGCTGGTGGCGGCGTTGGTGGTGATGCTGGACGACAGCGCGATGCGGTCATCGATGTCGATCTGGTACGCATCGACGGTGATGTACAGACGGTCGACCGGCTGCAGCACCAGCCCCAGGCTGTAGGAGGTGGAGGTTTCGGCCTTCAACGGCGAGGCACCCAGCGCCTGGGCGGCCGGGCTCGTGGTCGGGAAGGTGCCGCGTTCAACGAACACGCCATTGAGGAACTGGCTGGTGACCGCCTGGTAGCCCTGCTGCGCCAGCGACGGTGCACGGAAGCCGCTGGAGGCGGTGGCACGCAGCGCGACCTTGTCGGTGAACGCATAGCGCGCCGACAGCTTGCCGGAGAAGCGGTCGCCGAAGTCCGAGTAGTCCTCGTAGCGGCCGGTGATGCCGGCCGAGAACTTCTCGGTCAGGTCCGCTTCCAGGCCGGCATAGACCGCGTAGTTGTGGCGGTCGGCATGCACTTCATTGGTCGGGGTGAAGCCGGCGAAGCCCTGCGCGCCGCTGCCGGTGTACGAGTTCAGTTCGCCCGGATTCTGGTCCCACTTCTCCTTGCGGTACTCACCGCCGAAGGACAGCGTGACCGGGTAGGCCAGGCCCCAGTCCAGCGACTTGGTCAGGTCGGCGTTGAAGATGTCCTGCTGGTACTTCAGCGTGCCGTCGTAGAACGAGCGCGGGCTGGTCGCACCGAGGCTGTAGTTGATGCTGTTGCGGGTGTGGAAATCGAGGGTGTTCTCGCCGTGGTTCAGGCTCAGGTCCCAGGTCCAGCCGCTGTCGGTGTTGCCCTTGACCCCGGCCACCAGCGAGCGGTCCTTGGAATACTGGTTGATCTCCGGCACGTAGCCGTCCGGATAGGTCTGCGCCAGCAGCGCGCTCTGCCCGCTATGGTTGCGCGAACGGTAGAACGCGAACGAGGTGATGTCGCGGTTGCTGAGCAGCGCGCTGGCGTAGCCGGTCACGTGGTCGCTGAAATCGAAGCTGGCGTTGGCCGAGGCGGCAGTGGCGTCCACGCGCGGGTCGCCGACGATGAAGGTCTTCTGGCCGATGCTCGGGAAGTTGCCGGTATTCGGCGTGGTGCCGCGGTACGGGCCGGCGCGGTTGCTCTCGTCCTGCTGGCTGATCTGGCCGGCCACGTGCACGCGGCCACGGCCGTTGCCGAACTCGACGCCGGTATCGCCGGAAAGCTGGTACTTGTTGCCGTCGCCGGCGGAGTACTGGCCGTAGTCCACGGCCAGGCTGCCGCCACGGCCGCTGCCCTTGAGCACGATGTTGACGACGCCGGCGATGGCGTCCGAGCCGTACTGCGCCGACGCGCCGTCGCGCAACACTTCCACGCGCTCGATCGCGGCGATCGGGATCGCGTTGATGTCCACCGCCGACGAGCCACGGCCGATGCTGCCGTTGACGTTGATCATCGCCGAGGTGTGGCGCCGCTTGCCGTTGACCAGCACCAGCACCTGGTCCGGCGACAGGCCGCGCAGTTGCGCCGGGCGCACGCCGCTGGTGCCGTCGGTCAGGGCAGGGCGCGGGAAGTTCAGTGAGGGCAGGGCGCGTGACAGGGCGGTGGCCAGTTCACTGGTGCCGGTGGACTGCAGCACTTCAGGGGTGATGATGTCGATCGGCGACTGCGATTCGGCGACGGTGCGGTCGGCCACGCGGGTGCCGGTGACGATCACGGTGTCCAGGGTGTTGGCGGCGGTGCCGGCCTGCTGGGCGGCGGCGACGAACGGAGAGCCACCGAGTGCGACAGCGACGGCGGCGGCGATCAGGCTGGTCTTGCGGGTCATCGGGATGGGCTCCGGTTGGCGGGGGCGGCACCGGAATCGACATCACGGGGGTGAGGCGGACGGCGGTTGTTGCGGTGCGCAATACAGCAATTAACGGGATATTCAGTGCCTGTCAAATGCCGGTCATCGGAAAAAACGTTGCAGCAGCAACCATTTAGCCCGGACAGGCATCGGCGGGGAGGAGACCCGGGAAGCGCGCGGCGAGGACGTGGGAGAGAGGAACGTCGGCCACTGCGCATCCCGGGACGCGTCAAGTATTCGTTAACGCTAGAATTGCGTCGCAGGAACAGTGCTCACCAGCACATTCCATCCGGTTATATGGACCCCTTCCCCGATGATCTCCCTTCGTAATTTCGCCTTGCGCCGCGGCGAGCGGCTGCTGTTGTCCAATGTCGACCTGACCCTGCACGCCGGTTACCGGGTAGGTGTGGTCGGCCGCAACGGTGCTGGCAAGTCCAGCCTGTTCGCGGCGGTGAAGGGCGAACTGGAGGCCGACAAGGGTGACGTCGACCTGCCCGGCAAGGTCCGTATCGCCAGCGTGGCCCAGGAAACCCCGTCGCTGCCGGACCCGGCGCTGAGCTTCGTGCTGGGCGGCGATACCGAGGTGGCTGCGGTGCTGGCCGAAGAGGCCGAGGCAACCGCCCGCGAAGACTGGGAGGCGGTGGCCAACGCACACACGAAGATGGCCGAGATGGGCGCCTACGACGCCGAAGCGCGCGCCGGCAAGCTGCTGCACGGGCTCGGCTTCCCGGCCGAGACGCACCACCGCGCGGTGTCCTCGTTCTCCGGTGGCTGGCGCGTGCGCCTGAACCTGGCCCGTGCGCTGATGATGCCCAGCGACCTGCTGCTGCTCGACGAACCGACCAACCACCTGGACCTGGACGCGGTGTACTGGCTGGAACAGTGGCTGCTGAAGTACCCAGGCACCTTGTTGCTGATCTCGCATGACCGCGAGTTCCTCGACAACGTGGCCACCCATACCCTGCACCTGCACGGCGGCGGCGCCAAGCTCTACCCGGGCGGCTACACCGATTTCGAGCGCCAGCGCGCCGAACAGCTGCGCCAGCAGCAGATCGCGCACGAGAAGGAGCAGGCCGAGCGCGCCCACCTGCAGAGTTTCATCGACCGCTTCAAGGCGCAGGCGAGCAAGGCCGCGCAGGCGCAGAGCCGCATGAAGCGCCTGGCCAAGCTGGCCGGCACCGAAGCGGTGCGTGCCGAACGCGAGTTCCGCATCGAGTTCGCGCCGCCGGCCAAGCTGCCGTTCTCGCTGATCCGCCTCAACCACGTCGAGGCCGGCTACGGCCAGGATGCGGTGATCCTGCACAACGTCGGCTTCGGCCTGGAAGCGGGCCAGCGCATTGGCCTGCTCGGCCCCAACGGCGCCGGCAAGACCACCCTGGTGAAGACCCTGGTGGGTGAACTGGCGCCGATCGTCGGTGAGCGCATGGCGCACCCGGACCTGAAGATCGGCTACTTCGCCCAGCACACGGTGGAGTCGCTGCACGAAGGCCAGTCGCCGATGGAGCACTTCCGCGAGATCGCCCCGGATGCGCCGAACCAGTCGTTCCGCGATTTCCTTGGCAAGTGGAATTTCCCGGGCGACCGCGCGTTCGAGCCGGTCGATGGTTTCTCCGGTGGCGAGCGTGCGCGCCTGGCGCTGGCGCTGATCGCCTGGCAGCAGCCGAACGTGCTGCTGCTGGACGAACCGACCAACCACCTTGACCTGGAAATGCGCGAAGCGCTGGCCGAAGCACTGGCCACCTTCGAAGGCGCGATCGTGATGGTCTCGCACGACCGTCACCTGATCGGCCTGGTCTGCGATACCTATTGGCGCGTGGCTGATGGCGTGGTCGAGCCGTTCGACGGCGATCTGGATGCCTACGCCGCGTGGCTGCGTACCCGCCCGCAGGCACAGGGCACCAAGGCGCGCATGGAACAGGTGGAAGAGCCGGTGGTGGTCAAGACCGCCCCGGTGGCGCAGGTGGTGCAGAAGAAGCCGGTGAACCCGCACAAGCTGGCCGCCGCTGAAGCCAAGGTGGCCGAGCTGGAAGGTGCGCTGGCCGAACTGGATCGCCAGCTGGCCGACCCGGCCAACTACGCCGATGCCAGCCGCATGGCCGTGCTTGGCCGCGATCGGGAAACCGCCGCCGCGCAGCTGGAAAAGGCTGAAGCGGCGTGGATGGAGCTGCTGGAGTCCTGACCGGTCGTGCCGGCCAGCGGCCGACTGGCATTTCTGCAGAGCCGAGCCACGCTCGGCTTTCGCGCGTAGCGCGGCATTGGACACGGAGCAGCCGAGCGTAGGCTCGGCGCTACATCATGCCTGCGCCTGCAGCCACTCGCGGAAGCGCTTGGCCGGCTCGCGCTCGGCGCGCGAGCGTAGCCGCGTCAGCCAGTAGCGGCCCAGCTCCAGCGTGGTGCCGAACGGCTGCAGCAGGCGGCCTTCGGCCAGTTCCTGCTCAAACATGCGCAGCGGCAGCAAGGCCACGCCGGCACCGCCGGCGGCGGCCATCGCCACCGTCAGCGAGGAATCGAACACCGGCCCACGTGCTTCCACACCGCTGACGCCGGCCGCCTGCAGCCAGCGCGGCCATTCGTCGCTGCGATAGGAACGCAACAGCGGCAGCGTGGCCAGGTCGCGCGGCTGCTTCAGCCGCCGCGCCAATGCCGGGGCGCACAGCGGCGCGAAGGGCGCATCGAGGATCGCCGTGCAGGCCTGGCCCTGCCAGTCGCCATCACCGAAGCGGATGGCCAGATCCAGCCCTTCGCCGGCCAGGTCGATGCGGTTGTTGTGGGTCTGCAGGCGCAGCTCGATGTCCGGATGCGCGGCCTCGAATGCGGCCAGCCGTGGCAGCAGCCAGCCGGTGGCAAAGGTGCCGACCACCCCCAGTGTCAGCACTTCGCGGGCCGGCCCGCCGGTGTAGCGCGCGATGCTGGCCGAGATGCGTTCGAACGATTCGTTGAGCACCGGATACAGCGCTGCGCCTTCATCGGTCAGCGCCACGCCGCGCGGCAGGCGATGGAACAGGCGGATGCCGAGCCGGTCTTCCAGGCCTCGGATCTGGTGGCTCAGCGCCGCCTGGCTGACACACAGCTCCAGCGCGGCACGGGTGAAGTTCTGATGGCGGGCGGCGGCCTCGAACGCGCGCAGCGCATTCAGCGGCAGGGTCGGGTGCAGCATCGTGCAGTCGTGAGCTGGAGTGATGGCTGATCCTACCCTGTCGATGGAGTTGTTCGTAAAGCAGTGGGTTGAATGCGACAGGCATGAATAATTTTCATGTCTCTCGCTGATATTTCGCGCTGGTCGCCCATCGTGCTGGCCTGAATAATCGAGGGGTTGCCAGGAGATTCCGTATGCTCGCCCGTCGCCGATTCCTGCAGTTCAGTGGTGCCGCCGCCGCTTCTTCGCTTGCCCTGCCGTTGCTGGCGCGTGCGGCAGGCAAGGCCAGCGCACGCGCACCGACCGAGGCTGCCATTACCACCGCCAACGATTTCGCAGCGCTGGAGATGGCCTGCGCCGGCCGCCTGGGCGTGACCCTGCTCGACACCGCCAGCGGTCGCCGCTTGGGTCATCGCCAGGATGAGCGCTTCCCGATGTGCAGTACCTTCAAGAGCATGCTGGCGGCCACCGTGCTCAGCCAGGCCGAGCGTGCGCCCGCGCTGCTCGACCGGCGCGTGCCGGTGCGCGATGCCGATCTGCTCTCGCATGCACCGGTCACCCGCCGTCATGCCGGCAAGGACATGACCGTGCGTGACCTGTGCCGGGCCACTGTGATCACCAGTGACAACACCGCCGCCAACCTGCTGTTCGGCGTGGTCGGTGGCCCGCCCGCGGTGACCGCGTTCCTGCGTGCCAGCGGCGATACGGTCAGCCGCAGCGATCGGCTGGAGCCGGAAATGAACAGCTTCGCCGAGGGCGACCCGCGCGACACCACCACCCCGGCGGCGATGGCCGCCACCCTGCAGCGTGTGGTGCTGGGCGATGTGCTGCAACCGGCGTCGCGGCAGCAGTTGTCCGACTGGCTGATCGACAATGAGACCGGTGATGCCTGCCTGCGCGCGGGACTCGGCAAGCGCTGGCGGGTGGGTGACAAGACCGGCAGCAATGGTGAAGACGCGCGCAACGACATCGCCGTCCTGTGGCCCTTGTCCGGCGGCGCACCGTGGGTGCTGACCGCCTATCTGCAGGCCAGTGCGATCAGCAACGAGCAGCGCGCCGGGGTGCTGGCGCAGGTGGGGCGCATTGCCGATCGCCTGATCGGTTGAGGTAACCGGGAGTCATCCAGAAACGGCTTGCCGGATCGGTTCAGCGCGCGCATCCTGCGCGCGTTCCAACCCCACGGAAGACCCCATGAGCCATGAACTGATCTACCTGCTGCTGATCTTCGCGCTGCTGGTGATCCCACGCGCGTTGCAGCGTTTCAGCCTGCCCGCCCCGTTGACCTGCCTGCTGTTCGGCATCATCGGCATGCTCTGGCTGGGGGATCAGGCACATGATGCGGTGATCGGACTGCTGGCCACCCTGGGCATTTCCTCGCTGTTCCTGTTCGCCGGCCTGGAAGTGGATCTGCAGGCGCTGCGCCGGGGCATGTGGCCGCTGCTGGCACATCTGGTCATCCGCACCGGCACGCTGTTCGGCGTCGGCTGGTTGGCCTGGCGTTACGCAGGATTGCCGTGGCAGGCCGCCGGGCTGCTGGCGTTGGCGCTGCTGACGCCCTCGACCGGTTTCATCATGGACTCGCTGTCGCGGCTGGGCCTGAGCGAGGACGAACGGTTCTGGGTGACCAGCAAGGCCATCGCCGGTGAGCTGCTGGCGCTGGCGGCGTTGTTCATCGTGCTGCAGGCCGGCGACCCGGGGCACATGGCGCTGTCCAGCCTGGCGCTGCTGGCGATGATGGTCGGCCTGCCGCTGCTGTTCATCGCGCTGGGCCGCTGGGTGGCGCCGCACGCGCCGGGCTCGGAGTTCTCGCTGCTGGTGATGGTCGGCATGGTGGCGGCCTACATCACCTACCTGCTGGGCGTGTATTACCTGGTGGGCGCGTTCATCGCCGGCCTGGTTGCGCGCCTGCTGCACCAGCGCATGCCGCTGCTGGCCTCGCACGAGAACCTGCACGCGCTGCGCCTGTTCGCCTCGTTCTTCGTGCCGTTCTACTTCTTCAACGCCGGCACCAAGGTGCCCAGCGAAGGGTTGAGCTTCGAGGCGCTGGGGCTGGGCATCGTGATCACCCTGGTGGTGCTGCCGCTGCGCATCGGCGTGGTCTGGCTGCAGCGCCGGGTGATGTTCGGCGAGAGCTTCCGCAGCAGCCTGCGCGTCTCGCTGGCGCTGGCTCCGACCCTGATCTTCACCCTGGTGCTGGCGGCGATCATGCGCGAGCGTTTCCAGATTCCGGCGGTGCTGTTCGGCGCGCTGCTGCTGTACGCCGCACTGACCACGCTGCTGCCGTCGCTGGTGTTCCGCACGCCGTTCGACGTCGATCCGGTGGAGCAGGAACCGGCGGGCGAGGGCGAGGCCGCGCCGGTAGCGGCGGCGACCGAAGCACTGCCGGCAGCACCGTCTGCCGAGCGCTGAGCGGGACTGGCGCGCGGTTTGCGCCCATCGTCCATGGCCGTTAGGGTTGGGGTATGAGACCGATTGCCGTTGCCACTACCGCCGCCCTCCTGCTCAGCCTCGCTGCGTGCACGCAGCGCTCCGACACGGTCGCCCATGACCTGGCGACCGCACCGGCCGATGCGTTCATGGCCGCCATCGCCGCACATTGCGGCCAGGCCTACGTCGGCAAGGTGGTGGAGGACACGCCTGCACCGACCGCCAAGGATCCGTTCGCCGGGCAGCGCCTGGTCATGCATGTGCGCGGCTGCGCCGACCCGGCGCACGAGCTGCGCATCCCGTTCCATGTCGGTGATGACCACTCGCGGACCTGGGTGCTGACCCGCACGCCGAACGGGCTGCGGCTGAAGCACGCCCATCGCCACGAAGACGGCAGCCCCGACGCGATCACCCTGTACGGTGGCGACAGCACGCCGCCGGGCACCGCCGAGCGCCAGCAGTTCCCGGCCGATGCCGATTCGGTGGCGATGTTCCGCCGTGCCGACATGCTGGCTTCCACGCATAACACCTGGGCGATGGAGATCGATCCGGATCAGACGTTCGTCTACGAACTGACGCGCCCGGACGGCCGCCGCTTCCGCGTGCAGTTCGACCTGAGCAAGCCGGTCGACCTGCCACCGCCACCGTGGGGCGACGACACAGCACCCGCGCCGTGATCCCCGGGTCGGACCCCTCCTGCGGAGGGCTCTGACCCCAACCCCTCAACTCAACGCGTACCGAAGCGCGCCCGGCAACCGTTGCTCACCCACACCTGGCCCCGTGCGTAGCCCCAGCTACGGCCCTCCTGGCAGGCGCTGCCGGACAGCTGCTGCTGCAGTACCGGCCGGCCCTGGCGCTCATCCCAGTCGCAGTTCTGCGTGCGGTTGTTGTTGCTGCTGCAGGTGATGGAGTAGTTGCTGTTGCCGCCGCCCCAGCCACCACGGGCCTCGACGAATTCGGCGCGGCAGCCATTGCTGACCCAGATGCTGCCATTGCGGCTGCCCCAGGTGCGGCCCTCGTCGCAGGCGCTGCCGGACAGCTGGCGGACCAGCTGCGCATTGCGCCAGCCTGTATTGCACACGCGTTCTCGGTTGTTCTGGCTCTCGCAACGGATCACCCCGCTCTGCGCGGCGGCCGGGGCGGAGGGCAGGGCGAGCGTGGCGATGGTGCCCAGGCTCAGGGTCACGGCCAGGCGGGCCAGGGACAGCGGATTCATGGCGGCATCCCATACGGTGGCAGGTGCCTGACTATAGGGAGGGGGATGATCAAGCCGGTGTGACTGGCCGGATTTGCCCCGGCCGGGGCCTCGGCCGCAGAATACGAGGCTTTCCGGCCCCCGTCCGGTGCCGGCGTTCTCCAGCGGAGCTTCCCCCAATGCGTACCCACTTCTGCGGCCTGGTCGACGAGACCCTGATTGGCCAGACTGTCACCCTCGCCGGTTGGACCGACGTGGCCCGTAACCAGGGCGGCGTCTGCTTCATCGATCTCCGCGATCATGAAGGCATCGTGCAGGTGACCGTGGAGGTCGATAACGCCGAAGTGTTCGCCGTGGCCGCTTCGCTGGGCTACGAGGACGTGCTGCAGGTGGAGGGTGTCGTGCGCGCCCGCCACGCGGTGAACGACAAGATGCGCACCGGCAAGGTGGAAGTGATCGCCACCGCCATCACCGTGCTGAACAAGGCTGCGCCGCTGCCGTTCCACGCCCACGAGAACCCGGGCGAGGAAACCCGCCTGAAGTACCGCTACCTGGACCTGCGCCGTCCGGAAATGCAGCGCATGCAGCGCACCCGCATCAAGCTGGTGCAGGCCCTGCGCCGCCACCTGGACGAAAAGGGCTTCCAGGACATCGAGACCCCGATCCTGACCAAGGCCACCCCGGAAGGCGCGCGCGACTTCCTGGTGCCGGCGCGCATGCACCCGGGCGAGTTCTACGCGCTGCCGCAGAGCCCGCAGCTGTTCAAGCAGATCCTGATGGTGGCCGGCTTCGACCGTTACTACCAGATCGCGCGCTGCTTCCGCGACGAAGCACTGCGTGCCGACCGCCAGCTGGAGTTCACCCAGCTGGACATGGAATTCGCCTTCGTGCGCGAGCGCGACGTGCAGGACTTCGTCGAAGACATGATCCGCGCCATCTTCAAGGAAGTGGTCGACGTCCAGCTGGATGCCAGCTTCCCGCGCATGACCTGGGCCGAGGCGATGCGCCGCTACGGTTCGGACAAGCCGGACCTGCGCATCGCGCTGGAGCTGGTCGACGTGGCTGAACTGGTCAAGGACAGCGGGTTCGCAGTGTTCACCGGCCCGGCCAACGATGCCGAAGGCCGCGTCGCCGCGCTGCGCATCCCCGGCGGTGCAGCGCTGAGCCGCAAGCAGATCGACGAGTACGCCGCGCACGCCGCCAAGTACGGCGCCAAGGGCCTGGCCTACATCAAGATCGCCGACAACGGCGAAGTCAGCTCGCCGATCCAGAAGTTCTTCAGCGAGACCTCCTTCGCTGCGCTGGTCGCCCATGTTGGCGCCGGCAACGGCGACATCGTGTTCTTCGGTGCCGGTGGCTACAACAAGGTCTCCGACTTCATGGGTGCGCTGCGCCTGAAGGCCGGCAAGGACTTCGGCCTGATCGCCGATGGCTGGGCGCCGCTGTGGGTCACCGACTTCCCGATGTTCGAATGGGACGAGGAAGAACAGCGCTACGTCGCCCTGCATCATCCCTTCACCGCACCGGCCGTGGACGACATCGCCGACCTGCGCGCCAACGCCCGTACCGCCGTCTCGCGCGGCTACGACATGGTGCTCAACGGCAATGAAATCGGCGGCGGTTCGATCCGTATCCACCGTCCGGACATGCAGAGCGCAGTGTTCGAGCTGCTCGGCATCGGCGCCGAAGAGGCCCGCGCCAAGTTCGGATTCCTGCTCGACGCGCTGAACTACGGCGCGCCGCCGCACGGTGGCATCGCCTTCGGCATCGACCGCATCGCCGCGCTGATGGCCGGCACCGAGTCGATCCGCGACGTCATCCCGTTCCCGAAGACCACCGGTGCACAGGATCTGATGACCGACGCGCCGTCGCCGATCGTCGACGCGCAGCTGGCCGAAGTGCACATCCAGGTTCGCCCCAAGACCAACTGATCAGGAGATCCAGGCAATGACCGAGTTTGCGTTTTCGCTGGAGTGGGAAAAGCTGGGCAATGAAGGCTCCGAGGCCAACCTGGTCACCGAGCGTGCACGCGTGTTCGGTGGTTGGCTGGTCCGCGTCGGTACCAACCCGGCGGCGATGGCCCTGACCTTCGTCGCCGACGGCGAAGGCCGTTGGGACGGTGAAGACTTCGGCGTCGAGGATTACGAGGACGACGAAGAGGAAGAGTACGACGAGGACGAGGAAGGCGAGGAAGAAGAGGACGAGGACGAGGACGAAGAAGAGTACGAGGAAGAGGACGAGGAAGAAGAGGAGTCGCCTGAAAAGGCTTAACCCCCGCTTCGCCCTGGCGTCAACTTCCTGCATGTATTCGATCCGCCGCGCCACTGTGGACGATGCGCCGACCCTGTCGGCGCTGGCCGCCCGCACGTTCACCGAAACCTTCGGCCATCTGTACCCGCCGCAGGACCTGCAGGCCTTCCTGGAGGAGGCCTACACGGTCGAGCGCCAGCGCGTGATCCTGGCCCACCCCGATTACGCAGTGTGGCTGCTGGAACTGGATGGGGAGGCGGTCGGCCATGCCGCCGCCGGCCCCTGTGGCCTGCCGCATCCGGATGTGAAACCCGGTGACGGCGAACTCAAGCGCCTGTACCTGATCAAGACGCAGCAGAGCTGCGGCTGGGGCAGCCGCCTGCTGGAAACCGCGCTGGCCTGGCTGGAGCGCGAAGGCCCGCGCACGCTGTGGCTGGGCGTGTGGTCGGAGAACTTCGGCGCGCAACGCTTCTACGCCCGCTATGGTTTCGAGAAGGCCGGCGAGTACCTGTTCCCGGTTGGCGATACCAACGATCTTGAATTCATCCTGCGCCGCGCACCGCGCGCGGCCTGACGTTCACCGCCGCTTGCTGCGCGCGCGTGTTCAATCACCTCACGTTCCTGCCCCGCTGACCGCCAGGCTGTTTGCATGACTCCCCCCGTATTGCTGCTGCATGGCATCTGGAATGCCCGCGCCTGGGTCGGGCCGCTGGCCTGGCGCCTGCGCGCGCGTGGTTTCCAGGTGCATGCGTTCGGTTACTCCTCGGTGTTCGGTGGTCCCGACGTGGCGGTGCCCCAGCTGCTGGAACGGTTGGCCGACGCCGGGCCGTTGTCGCTGGTCGGCCACAGCCTTGGAGGGTTGCTGGCGCTGGAAGCGCTGCGGCGCAATCCGCAGCTGCCGGTGCAGCGCGTGGTCTGCCTGGGTTCACCGCTGCGCGGCAGTGGCACCGCACGCTCGTTGTCCGAGCACGGCTGGGGCCTGGCGCTGGGACGCAGCAGCGAGCTGCTGCTCGATGGCCTGCCGGACTGGCAGGGCAGGGCCGAGGTTGGCCTGATTGCCGGCTCGGTGCCGCACGGGCTGGGCAGCCTGCTGGGTGCCATCGACGATGCCTCCGACGGCACCGTGGCACTGGCCGAGACCCGGCTGCCGGGCCTGGCCGACCACTGCGTGGTCCGCACCAGCCACAGCGGCCTGGTGGTGTCGCCCGACGCTGCGCGGCAGACCGCGCATTTCCTGCGCCATGGCAAGTTCGACCACAGCCGCGACGCGGCGGCAGCATAGGGGCAGGGGAGGCAGGCCGCCCTGTGGAGCCGAGCCCATGCTCGGCTGCATTCCGTCGGGCCCATTGAGCCGAGCATTGGCTTGGCTCTACAACAATACGGGCCTAGACACGGTTGCAGCGCCCGATCAGGTAGAATCCGCGCCTTGATCCTGAAGCAGCCAGACGGTAGCACCCATGGGTAGAGGCCCCTCCATCGAAGCCCGCAAGAACGCGTCCGACGCGAAGCGCGGCAAGATTTTCACCAAGATCATCCGCGAGATCGGCGTTGCCGCGCGCGGCGGTGGAGGCGACCCCAACAACAATCCGCGCCTGCGCGTGGCCGTGGACAAGGGCCTGGCCGTGAACATGTCCAAGGACGTGATCGAGCGTGCCATCAAGAAGGCGACCGGTGAGCTGGAAGGCGTCGACTACGAGGAAGTCCGCTACGAGGGCTACGCCCCGGGTGGCGTGGCCGTGATCGTCGACTGCCTGACCGACAATCGCGTGCGCACTGTGGCCGACGTCCGCCATGCGTTCAGCAAGTGCGGTGGCAACATGGGCACCGAAGGCTCGGTGGCCTTCATGTTCAAGCGCCTGGGCGTGCTCAGCTTCGCCGCAGGGGCCGACGAGGAAGCCATCACCGAAGCGGCCATTGAGGCCGGTGCCGATGACATCGTGGTCTACCCCGATGACGGCTCGATCGATGTGGTCACCAGCCCTGACGCGTTCAACGCGGTGAAGGATGCGATGGCCGCCGCCGGCCATGTCGCCGACCACGCCGAGATCACCTTCCGCGCGGACAACGACATCAAGGTTGAAGGCGACGTCGCCCTGCAGGTCAAGAAGCTGCTGGACATGCTCGAAGACCTGGACGACGTGCAGGACGTGTATTCCAACGCCGAACTCGGCGCCGACGCCTACGCCTGAGCCGTCTGCGACGGCCTGGGCGCGGGCCGTTGAACGGTCACCGCGGACAGCCATGAGCCCCCTACGCCTGCCAGCGCATCCCGTTCCGCCCCGCCAGGAGTGCAGCATGACCCGCATCCTCGGCATCGACCCCGGTTCGCAGCGGACCGGGGTCGGCATCATCGATGTCGATGCCGCCGGCCGCGTCACCTACGTGCACCACCAGCCATTGGTGCTGCTGGGCGCCGACGACTTCCCGCAGCGCATGAAGCTGCTGGTGCTGGGCCTGGCCGACCTGTGCCGCGAGTACCAGCCGCAGGAAGTGGCCATTGAAAAGGTGTTCATGGCCCGTAATCCCGATTCGGCGCTGAAGCTGGGCCAGGCCCGGGGCGCGGCGATCTCGGCCGTGGTGCTGCGCGACCTGCCGGTGCACGAATACGCCGCCAGCGAGATCAAGCTCGCCGTGGTTGGCCGTGGTGGCGCCGAAAAGCAACAGGTTCAACACATGGTCGGGCTCATGCTCAACCTGAAAACCAAGCTGCAGGCCGACGCGGCCGACGCGTTGGCGGTGGCGATCACCCATGCCCACGTACGGGCAACGGCCAACCGCCTGGGGCTCAGTGCCCGCCAGGCGTGGGGCCGCAAATGAGGAGCTGCACGCAATGATCGGTCGACTGCGCGGCATCGTCGCCTACAAGGCGCCGCCGTGGCTGGTGGTGGACGTGAACGGGGTGGGCTACGAACTGGAGGCGCCGATGAGCACCTTCTACGACCTGCCTGAGCTCGGCCGCGAGGTCACGCTGTACACCCACTACGCGCAGAAGGAAGACAGCGTTTCGCTGTACGGCTTCCTGCGCGAGGGGGAGCGGCGCTTGTTCCGCGACGTGCAGAAGGTCAGTGGCATTGGCGCGAAGATCGCGCTGGCGGTGCTGTCCGGCGTTTCCGTCGAGGAGTTCGCGCGCATGGTCCAGGCCGGTGACATCACCGCGCTGACCCGCATTCCCGGCATCGGCAAGAAGACTGCCGAGCGCATGGTGCTGGAACTGCGTGACCGTGCCGCCCAGTTCGGTGCCGGCGGCGCGCTGCCCACCGGCAGCGGCCCGGCCCCGGCCGACCCGCTGTCCGATGCCACCGTGGCCCTGCAGCAGCTGGGCTACAAGCCGGCCGAAGCGGCACGCATGGCCCGCGACGCCTTCAATGAAGGCGACGAAGTGGCCACCGTGATCCGCAAGGCGCTGCAGTCGGCGCTGCGCTGAGCCGCGTCCCTTTCCTTCAACGAACCGCCTGAGCGTCGCCAGGAGTCCCATGTCCAGCAGTCAAACCCCGCACGCAGCTGCCCCCGGCAGCCACGGTCACGCCCCTCCAGCAGGAGGCATGGCGCTGATCATCGGTGCGATCGGCGTGGTGTTCGGCGATATCGGTACCAGCCCGCTGTACACGCTGAAGGAGGCGTTCTCGCCACACTACGGGCTCAACAGCGACCACGACACCGTGCTGGGCGTGCTGTCGCTGGCGTTCTGGGCGCTGAACATCGTGGTCACGCTGAAGTACGTGACCATCATCATGCGCGCCGACAACGACGGCGAGGGCGGCATCATGGCGCTGATGGCGTTGACCCAGCGCACGCTGCGCAACGGCTCGCGCTCGGCCTACGTGGTCGGCATCCTCGGCATTTTCGGTGCCTCGCTGTTCTTCGGCGACGGCGTGATCACCCCGGCGATATCGGTGCTGGGTGCGGTGGAGGGCCTGGAGGTGGCCGCGCCGGGCCTGCATGCCTTCATCGTGCCGATCACGGTGGTGGTGCTGTTGATGGTGTTCGCGGCGCAACGCTTCGGTACCGAGAAGATCGGCAAGGCCTTCGGCCCCATCACGTCGGTCTGGTTCATCTCGCTGGCGGCGATCGGCATCTACAACATCTTCGATGCGCCGGAAGTGCTCAAGGCATTCAACCCGTGGTGGGCGATCCGCTTCTTCATGGAGCACAGCTGGCATGGGATCTTCATCCTCGGCGCAGTGGTGCTGGCGGTGACCGGTGGCGAGGCGCTTTACGCCGACATGGGCCACTTCGGTGCCAAGCCGATCCGACACGCCTGGTACTTCTTCGTGCTGCCGTGCCTGGTGCTGAACTACGTGGGGCAGGGCGCACTGGTGCTCAACCACCCCGAAGCGCTGAAAAACCCGTTCTTCGAGGCGGTGCCGCCGTGGGCGCTGTACCCGATGATCATCCTGGCCACCATGGCGGCGGTGATTGCCTCGCAGTCGGTCATCACCGGCGCGTTCTCGGTCTCGCGTCAGGCGATGCAGCTGGGCTACATCCCGCGCATGCGCATCAAGCACACCTCGCACGACACCATCGGCCAGATCTACATCCCAGGCATCAACTGGGGCATCGCGGTAATGGTGATCGGCCTGGTGCTGGCCTTCCGCAGCTCGTCCAACCTGGCAGTGGCCTACGGCATCTCGGTGTCGGCCACCATGCTGATCGACACCCTGCTGCTGGCCCTGGTGGCCCGTTCGCTGTGGCCGAAGGCGCGCGCCTGGCTGCTGCCGCTGTGCGTGGTGTTCTTCATCATCGACCTCGGCTTCGTCATCGCCAACGGTGCCAAGCTGCTGCAGGGCGCCTGGTTCCCGGTGGTACTGGGGATCTTCCTGTTCACCATGATGCGCACCTGGCGCCGTGGCCGCGAACTGCTGCGCGATGAGATCCGCAAGGACGGCATCCGCCTGGATACCTTCCTGCCTGGGCTGATGCTGGCACCGCCGGTGCGCGTGCCGGGCACTGCAGTGTTCCTCACCGCCGACCCGACCGTCGCCCCGCATGCGCTGATGCACAACCTCAAGCACAACAAGGTGCTGCACGAACGCAACGTGTTCCTGCACGTGGAGACCCTGCCGATCCCGTATGCGATGGAAGGGCAGCGGCTGAAGATCGAATCGGTGGGCGACGAGTTCTACCGCGTCTACGTGCGCTTCGGCTTCATGGAAACCCCGGACGTGCCGCTGGCGCTGATGCGCTCGTGCGACCACGGTGGCATCTACTTCGACCCGATGGACACCACCTTCTTCGCCAGCCGCGAAACCATCGTGGCCACCGCCAACCGCGGCATGCCGATCTGGCGCGACAAGCTGTTCGCGCTGATGCACCGGAATGCCGCGCCGGCCACGGGCTTCTTCCGTATTCCCGGCAACCGCCTGGTCGAACTCGGGGCCCAGGTCGAGATCTGAGGTCTGGTAGTGCCGGCCCCGGAATGCAACCATTTACCGCATAATCACGGTATGACCGACGACCGCATCATCGGCGCCGGCGCCACCCGCGAGGATGACGCCGCCGACGCCAGCATCCGCCCCAAGCGCCTGGCCGACTATCTCGGCCAGGCCCCGGTGCGCGAGCAGATGGAGATCTACATCGAAGCGGCCAAGGGGCGCGGCGACGCGCTCGACCACGTGCTGATCTTCGGGCCGCCCGGCCTGGGCAAGACCACGCTCAGCCACGTCATCGCCAACGAACTGGGCGTGGCCCTGCGGGTGACCTCCGGCCCGGTGATCGAGAAGGCCGGCGACCTGGCCGCGCTGCTGACCAACCTGCAGCCGCACGACGTGTTGTTCGTGGATGAGATCCACCGCCTGTCGCCGGTGGTCGAGGAAGTGCTGTACCCGGCGATGGAAGACTTCCAGATCGACATCATGATCGGTGAGGGCCCCGCGGCCCGTTCGATCAAGATCGACCTGCCGCCGTTCACCCTGATCGGTGCCACCACCCGCGCCGGCCTGCTGACCGCGCCGCTGCGCGACCGCTTCGGCATCGTCCAGCGGCTGGAGTTCTACAGCGTCGAGGAGCTGACCCGGATCGTGCGCCGTTCGGCCACCATTCTCGGCATCGACTGCACCGCCGACGGCGCCGGCGAGATCGCGCGGCGCGCGCGCGGCACCCCGCGTATCGCCAACCGCCTGCTGCGCCGCGTGCGCGACTACGCGCAGGTGAAGGCGGGCGGCCACATCGACGAGGCCGTGGCGCAGGCCGCGATGAAGATGCTCAAGGTTGATCCGGAAGGCTTCGACGAGCTCGACCGGCGCCTGCTCAAGACCCTGGTCGACTACTTCGATGGCGGCCCGGTCGGCATCGAGTCGCTGGCCGCGGCGCTGTCCGAGGAGCGCGGCACGCTGGAAGACGTGGTCGAGCCGTACCTGATCCAGCAGGGCTTCCTGGTGCGCACCGCGCGCGGTCGCATGGCCACCCACAAGGCCTACCGGCACATGGGCCTGAAGCCGAAGAACCCGCCGCAGGATCTGTTCGCGGAGGTTCCCGATGTCGGTTGAGCCACTATTCAGTTGGCCGACACGCATTTACTGGGAAGATACCGATGCAGGCGGCGTGGTCTACCACGCCCGCTACGTGGCCTTCATGGAACGGGCCCGGACCGAATGGATGCGTGCGCTCGGCTACGGCCAGGAGCGCATGCGCGCCGAGCATGGGATGGTCTTCGCGGTGCGCTCGATGCAGATGGATTTCATCAAGCCGGCACGGCTGGATGACACCCTGCAGGTGAGCGCCCGCCTGGTCCAGCTGAAGAAGGCCAGCATGGTCTTCGACCAGCAGATCCTGCGCGACGGCGAGCTGCTGCTGTCGGCCCGGGTCCGCATCGCCGCACTGGAAGCGGCCAGTTTCCGCCCGCGTGGCATGGACGAGGCCGTCCTTGCCATGCTGCAACCCCACCTCCACCCCGAATCCGAACACTGAGGAACAACGGATGATCGCAACGCTCCTGGCCCTGCAGGCCACGGTCACCGAGGCACTGCCGGCCGACGTCAGCAACGCCGCGACACAGACCCTTGCCCAGGCCACCACCGGCGGCGGCATCAACTACCTCGAACTGATGGCCAAGGCCAGCCTGCCGGTGAAGATCATCGTGCTGCTGCTGCTGGTCGGCTCGTTCGTCAGCTGGGTGATCATTTTCCGCAAGGCCCGCGTGTTCAAGCAGGCCACCCGCGAAGCTGACGAGTTCGAGAACCGCTTCTGGTCCGGCGCCGACCTGGGCAAGCTGTACAGCGCCGCCACCGACCGCAGCCGCAGCGTGACCGGCCTGGAAGCCATCTTCGAAGCTGGTTTCCGCGAGTACACCCGCCTGCGCGACAAGCGCCGCCTGGATGGCCGTGCGCAGCTGGAAGGCGCGCAGCGTGCCATGCGCACCACCTACACCCGCGAAGTGGACCAGCTTGAGCGCAACCTGGAACTGCTGGCCAACATCGGTTCGACTGCCCCGTACGTGGGCCTGGTCGGTACCGTGTTCGGCATCATGGTGACCATGCACGACATGATCAGCAGCGGTGCGCAGGCCGGTATCGCCGCCGTCGCGCCAGGCATCTCCGAAGCCCTGTTCGCCACCGCCATCGGCCTGTTCGTGGCGATCCCGGCGGTGTGGGCCTACAACCGCTTCACCACCCGCGTGGAGCGCATGTCGGTGCGGTTCGAGACCTTCGCCGAAGAGTTCAGCTCCATCCTGCAGCGCCAGAGCGCTAGCGACGAGTAAGCGCCTGACCCGGGAGTCCAAGCCATGTCCGCTGCCATCGGTCGCCGCAAGCGCCGCAAGCTGAAATCGGAAATCAACGTCGTTCCCTACATCGACGTCATGCTGGTGCTGCTGATCATCTTCATGGTCACCGCGCCGCTGCTCACCCTGAGTTTCGACGTCGACCTGCCGCAATCCAACGCCAAGGCGCTGGAAAGCAAGCAGGACCCGGTGATCGTCTCGGTGCGCCAGGACGGCCAGCTCAGCCTGAAGCTGCCCGACGCCAAGGAGCCGACCGCCGTGTCGGCCGAGGAACTGGAAGGCCGCCTGGCCGGCATCGCCGCCCAGGACAAGGGCGTGCGCGTGATCGTCGCCGCCGACCGTGCCGTGGCCTATGAAAAGGTCATCGCCGCGATGGATGTGATCAAGCGCGCCAAGGTAGACAAGGTAGGCCTGGCCACCGATGCACGCTGACGCCCTGCCACCTCCGCAGCAGCGCGAACCCGGCTGGGGCCTGCCCCTGGCGCTGGCGTTGCTGGTGCACCTGCTGGTCGCGCTGGTCTTCATCGTGGCCTGGTTCTGGTCGCCCGAGCGCAACACCGACGCCGCCGCCGGTGATCCGTCGGTGGAGGCCAGCCTGGCGCTGTCCGCGTCCGAAGCGTCCGCCGCCCGCCAGGCCCTGCGCCAGTCCGAAAAGCTGGAGGACCTGCCGCCGCCGGTGGCCGAGCCGGTTCCGGTGCCGGAAGACACCATTCCGCCGCCACAGCCGATTCCCGAGCCGCGCCCACAGGACGCCCCCACGCCGCAGCAGCAACAGGCACAGGAGCGTGTCGCGCAGCCGGATACCAAGGACCAGGAAGCGGTCAGCGCGTTGGCCATCTCGCAGGAGAAGGCCAGGCAGGAGCAGGAAGCCAAGCGCCGCCAGGAGCAGATCGACCTGACCGAACGCAAGCGCCAGGAAGAGGCCGAGCAGAAGCTGCGCCTGGCCAAGCAGCAGGAAGAAGACGCGAAGAAGAAGCTGGCCGATCAGGCGCGTCAAGCCGCGGACAAGGCCGAGGCCGAGAAGCAGAAGAAGATCGCCGAGATCCGTGCCCGCCGCGAACAGGCCGAAAAGGAAGCCAAGCTGGCTGAGCAGAAGCTGCGCCAGGTCGCCGCCGCGCGCAATGCCGCGGGCAGTGCCGCCGCCGGTTCCAGCGGTGCGTCCCAGCCGGCCGCCGGTGGTGGTGGCAACAGCGATGATCTTTCGGCCAAGTACGCCGCGGCGATCCAGGCCAAGGTGCTGTCGCAGTGGGTGCGGCCGGACACGGTGCCGCTGGGCCAGCGCTGCCAGATCACCATCACCCAGATTCCGGGTGGCACGGTGATGCAGGCCAAGGTCAGCCCGAACTGCCCGTACGACGAGGCCGGCAAGCGTTCGATCGAGGCCGCCGTGCTCAACGCGCAGCCGCTGCCGTACCGTGGCTTCGAGTCGGTGTTCGCACGCACGCTCAACTTCACGTTTACTGCCCAGGATCGCTGAGGCGGCGGGCCGGGGCGGCTCTCGAGCCACCCGCGCCCACGGTTGTCGCGCTTGCCTCTGGTGTGCTCGGTTTCGACCGGGCAGGCTGTGGGCTGCTGTCGAACACCGTCCTCCGGGGCGGCGTGACCAGGGCAGACGGTGCGATGTTAGCCACGACGTTAATGGTGCGTGAGAAGACGGGCTGGAACTGACCCGGAATTCACGTACCCTTGGTTCATGATTGCGAAGCGGTTCACTCCCGCTTTGTTATCCCTCGTTCCGGTTTCCCCTTATTGAGCGCTCCATGAAAAAGATGCCTCGCTGGCTTGCCGTGTTTGCGGCCCTGTTGCTGCCCTTTGCTGCTGTCGCGCAGCAGAAGGGGCTGGATATCGACATCATCGGCGGCAATGCCTCCGCGCTGCCGATCACCATCGTGCCGATGCCCTATCAGGGTTCGTCGGCCGCTCCGCAGACCGACGTCGCCGGCGTGGTCCGTGCCGATCTGGAGCGTTCGGGCCAGTTCCGCACGCTGCCGGAAGCGCAGATCGTCGAGAAGCCCGTGCGGGGGGGGGATATCCAGTTCGCGACCTGGCGCGCGCTGAAGCAGAACTACATCGTGGTCGGCCGCGTGCTTGATGCTGGTGCGGGTGCCTACCGCGTCGAGTACGAACTGTTCGACGTGCCCAAGGGCGAGCGCCTGCTGGGCCTGGCGATGACCGCCCGTGGCAACGCCATGCGCGACGTTGCCCACCAGATGGCCGACGCCATCTACGAAAAGATCACCGGTGTGCGCGGCGCCTTCTGGACCCGCATCGCCTACGTGACCGCCAGTGGCAAGGGCGACGCCATGCGCTACGCGCTGATGGTGGCCGATTCCGATGGCTTCAACCCGCAGACCATCGTGCGCTCGGCCGAGCCGCTGCTGTCGCCCTCGTGGAGCCCGGATGGCAGCAAGCTGGCCTACGTCAGCTTCGAGCGTGGCAATTCGGCCATCTACATCCAGAACATCGGCACCGGTGCGCGCGAGCTGGTCACCAGCTTCCGCGGCATCAACAGCGCCCCGGCGTTCTCGCCGGACGGCCGCAAGCTGGCCCTGACCCTGTCGCGCTCCGGTAACCCGGAAATCTACGTGATGGACCTGGGTAGCAAGCAGCTGACCCAGCTGACCAACCACTTCGCCATTGATACCGAGCCGACCTGGGCACCGGACGGCAGCGCGGTGTACTTCACCTCCGATCGCGGCGGCCGTCCGCAGGTCTACAAGGTCGGTGCCGGTGGCGGCAGCGCCGAGCGCGTCACCTTCCAGGGCAACTACAATGCCAAGCCCTCGGTGTCCTACGATGGCAAGAAGATCGCCGTCGCCCAGGGCTCGGGCAACAGCTACAAGATCGCGATGATGGACAGCTCGCTGGGGTCGCCCCGCTGGAGCACGCTGTCCCCGGGTTCGCTGGATGAATCTCCGAGCTTTGCGCCCAACGCAAGCATGGTGCTGTACGCCGCCCGCGAAGGTGGCCGTGGTGTGTTGTATGCCGTTTCGGCCGATGCGCGGGTTCGCCAGCGCCTGGTCCTGGCCGACGGTGATGTGCGCGAACCGGCATGGTCCCCATACCGTACCCAGCGCTAAAAGAGTGTTAATATTTTCGTTGTCTTGAACCCCTCATCGGCTTAGGAGCCACAAAGGTATCGCCATGAACAAGTCCACCCGCGTTCTGCTTGTTTCCCTGCTGTCTGTGGCCGTCCTGGCCGGTTGCTCGAAGAAGGTGAAGGAAGAGCCGGCAGCCCCGGTCGACACCGGCACCTCGACCACCACCCCGACCGGTCCGTCGACCTCCGGCCTGTACGGCCCGGGCGACCTGGACACCGACGCCTGCCTGCGCCAGCGCGTTGTCTACTTCGACCTGGACAAGGAAGACGTGAAGCCGGAATTCCAGGCCATCATGGCGTGCCACGCCAAGTACCTGCGTGACCGTCCGTCCTCGCGCATCACCCTGCAGGGCCACACCGACGAGCGCGGTTCGCGCGCGTACAACCAGGCCCTGGGTGAGCGTCGTGGCAACGGCGTCAGCTCGGCCCTGCAGGCCAACGGTGGTTCGGCTTCGCAGCTGACCGTCGTGTCCTACGGTGAAGAGCGTCCGGTCTGCACCGAGTCGAACGAGTCGTGCTGGTCGCAGAACCGTCGCGTCGAAATCGTCTACACCGCGCAGTAATCCATGCGCATTGGCATCAAACTGATGCTGGTCGTTGCGGCAGCCCTTGTGGCTGCCGCACCGGCGCACGCACAGCGACAGAGCCTGGCTGACCGTGTCGGCGCGCTCGAGCAGCAGATGTACAACAACAGTGCCAACCAGGACCTGTTGAACCAGATCAATCAGCTGCGGCAGCAGGTCACCAGCCTGCAGGCCTCGATCGAGCAGTTGCAGCATGACAACGCCCAGCTCAAGCAGTCCGCCCAGGATCAGTACCTGGATCTGGACAGCCGCCTGAACCGGTTGGAAGGGGGCAACGCCGCCCCGGCCCTGCCGCCCGTTCCGGCGAGCGCGCCGAAGGCCGCACCGGCCCCGGCAAAACCCGCAGCGGCGGCCACTTCCGAGCGGCCGCCTTCGGTCCATGGTGATGCTGGCAGCCTTGCCGCCACCGGCGATGAGCGCACCTCCTACAACGTTGCCTTCGATGCGTTGAAGGCCGGCAGGTACGACGATTCGGCGCAGCTGTTCCTGAGCTTCCTGGAGTTGTACCCGAACGGCGTGTACGCGCCGAACGCGCTGTACTGGCTGGGCGAGAGCTACTACGCCACCCGCAATTTCCCGATGGCCGAGACCCAGTTCCGAGAGCTGCTCTCGCGCTATCCGACCCACGACAAGGCCGCGGGCGGCCTGCTCAAGATCGGCCTCTCGCAGTACGGCGAGGGAAAGGTCGACCAGGCCCAGCAGACGCTGGAGACCGTCGTGGCGCAGTACCCCGGTTCGGACGCCGCGCGCACCGCGCAGGACCGCCTGCAGTCCATCCGCCTGGGCAGGCAGATCCGCTGATCCGCTGAGCGGGCGTACAATAGGTGCCCTGTAGAGCCGAGCCCACGCTCGGCTGCTTTCGTTTCCGGACCAGCAAACCCGTCCGGTTGCTGTTGTAGAGCCGAGCCATGCTCGGCTGTTTTCGTTACCGGCCACGGTAGCCCACCCGCCACGTGTCCCACCAAGAAGTACCCGCCATGACCGCCGTTACCCCGTCAAACGCCGTCGCCACCCCCAGCGACATCGTGCAGTCGCCGCTGCCGCGCCTGAAGATCACCGAGATCTTCACCTCGCTGCAAGGCGAGGCCGATACCGCCGGCTGGCCGACCGTGTTCGTGCGCCTGACCGGCTGCCCGCTGCGCTGCCAGTACTGCGACACCGCCTATGCCTTCCACGGCGGCACCTGGTGGGACATCGACGACATCGTGGCCGAGGTGCTGGCCCAGGGCGTCCGCCACGTCTGCGTGACCGGCGGCGAGCCGCTGGCGCAGAAGCGCTGCCTGGTGCTGCTGCAGAAGCTGTGCGATGCGGGCATGGATGTCTCGCTGGAAACCTCCGGCGCGCTGGATGTCAGTGCAGTGGACCCGCGCGTGTCGCGCGTGGTCGACATCAAGACGCCGGGCTCGGCCGAAGCCGTCCGCAATCGCCTGGAAAACCTGCCGCTGCTGACCGTCCGCGACCAGATCAAGTTCGTCATCTGCAACCGCGAGGACTACGACTGGGCCAAGGCCATGGTCGCCGAGCACGGCCTGGTGGAGCGTTGCACCGTGTTCTTCTCGCCGAGCAAGGGCGAGATCAGCGCGCGGCAGTTGGCCGACTGGATCGTCGAAGACCGGCTGCCGGTGCGCTTCCAGATGCAGTTGCATAAAATCCTGTGGAACGACGAGCCGGGCCGATGAGCCGGCGCAGCGTTCCCTGATGTAGCTCCGGCGCGGGACAGCGTGCTGGCTTTCCCCTCCCAACCGGAAGATTTCCCATGAAGAAGGCAGTCGTGCTTCTCTCCGGCGGCATGGATTCAGCCGCCGTCATCGCCATGGCCCAGGAACAGGGCTTTGCCGTGCATGCCCTGAGCGTGCGCTACGGCCAGCGCCACACCTCCGAACTGGATGCCGCCGCCCGCGTGGCCAAGGCCCAGGGCGTGGTCGCGCACAAGACCGTGGACGTGGACCTGCGCAGCATCGGTGGCTCGGCGCTGACCGATGACATCGACGTACCGGAGGCGGGCGGTGCCGGCATTCCGGTCACCTACGTGCCGGCGCGCAATACCATCATGCTGTCGCTGGCCCTGGGCTGGGCCGAAGTGCTCGGTGCCAATGACATCTTCTGCGGCGTCAACGCCGTCGACTACTCCGGCTACCCGGACTGCCGCCCCGAGTTCGTGGCCGCGTTCCAGGCGCTGGCCAACCTCGCCACCAAGTCGGGTGTGGAGGGCGCGGGCATCAAGGTGCACGCACCGCTGCAGTTCCTCAGCAAGGGCCAGATCGTCAGCGAAGGCGTGCGCCTGGGCGTGGACTTCGGCCTGACCGTGTCCTGCTACAACGCCGACGCCAACGGCGCTGCCTGTGGCCACTGCGACGCCTGCCGCCTGCGCGCGCAGGGTTTCGCCGAAGCCGGCGTGCCCGACCCCACGCGGTACGCCTGACCGCGCCTGGTAGAGCCGGCCGCTGGCCGGCTTCCCCGGTGGGGCAATCACTCCCTCGGTGGTGCCAACCGTTGGTCCGCACTCCTTGACCTAGCGGGCCTGCAACCATCCCGATGCCTCGATGAAGGCCCGCACCGCAGCCGGATCGGCATAGTCCAACTCGATCATCTGCGCGACAGCAGTCCTCTCGTCGGTCTGCCGGCGCATGTACTCCTGCGCAATGCGGTAGCCGGCGTAGTAGCCCAGGTCACTCACCCCGAACGGATTGCGCGCGCTGTTGTACAGCCAGTTGTCCAGGTTGTCCCCGTGCATCTCCGCACGGAAGCGCGCGCGGATTTCCGCTTCGTGCGCTGGCCCATAGGTGTACAGCGGCAACGCCGGGCGGCGCCCGCTGATGCGCTCTGCCACGTATTCGGCCACGCCTTCGCGTACCGCGTACTGGGCCAGGCTGCCGGTGGTCTCGCGCTGCTGGGTATGCACGTATTCGTGCAGGTTGTTCTGCGCGTTGTTCGCACCGGGGCGGCTGTCGTAGAAGATCCGCAGGCGGCTGCGCATCGGCTCGGGCAGCTCGCTCACGTCCACGCGCTCATCGCCGAGCGCCATCTCCGCGCCGATCAATACCTTGTTGCCCAGCGTGGTGCCGCCTGTGCGCAGCACGCCCACTGCATAGGTGATGGTGGCTGGACGCAGTGCCGGGTAGAGCGCCCGGAACGCAGTCAGGTCGCGCTCCAGCGTGGCGCTGGCGAGCTGTGCGTTGGCGGTGAGCGGCCGCACCGACGTCCAGAAGCGCGGCCACGCCCACATGGCCTCGGCGTATTCGCGGGCAGTGTAGTGGCGCACCTGCATCAGCGCATGCAAGCCGGGGCTGCCCGGATCGATGTAGCGCTGCTGGACCAGCGCCACCCGGCGTTCGCCATCGGGCTCGGCGCGCACCGCATCATAGGTGGCCCAGAAGCGGGCGATGTCGTCAGTGACGACCTGGGATGGGGCGGCCAGGGCTGCGCAGGGCAGCAGGGCGGCAAGCAGGCTGGCGATCAGACGCATCCATGGCTCGGGGAAAGGATCACAGATGGGATGCGACAATGGCCCGAAAGGTTTAAGCCGCTGGTAGTGCCGGCCGCTGGCCGGCAACCTCGACACACCGGGGTTTCACGCGACCGGCCAAAGTAGGGTAGAATGCCCACCCCGCCGAAAGGCTGGGGCAGTGCAATGGGCCGTTAGCTCAGTCGGTAGAGCAGAAGACTTTTAATCTTTTGGTCGAAGGTTCGAATCCTTCACGGCCCACCATATGCACCAAGGGTTTCAGCCCTTACCCCCCGCTCCGCAAAATATCGGCCGCTCCGCAATTCACTTCGTCGGACTGGTCAGCGCACCGCGGCGCTTCCGCACATAGATTTCGGTTGTGGTCACCGACTTGTGGCCCAGCTGCTGCTGCGCCTGGCGAATGTCGCCGGCCGAGTCTGCCTTGTCCGTGCCTGCCTTTGCGCGCAGGTCGCGGAACTGGAATTCCTTCTTCGGGATGCCGGCGCGCTCGCGGGCCTTATCGAAACGGTAACGCAGAGCGTCCTTGCCGATCGGCAGCCAGTCCTCGCCCAGCAGCAGACGCGTGCTGATAGGTGCGTCATCCGGGCGCTTCACTGACAGCAGGCGATCTATCAGCACCTTCAGCTCACCGGTGATCGCGATGCGTACCGGCGTCTTGGTCTTACCCTGGCGCAGCACCAGCGTCCCGTCCTTGATGTTGCGGCGGTCCAGCTCGCGCATGTCGGTCGGCCGCTGGCCGGTGAGGTAGGCAAGGTCCATCGCATCTTTCAGCACCTGGTCGGCGGCGTCGTACACCCGCTGCAGAATGTCGTCCTCCACGTACACGTCGCGGCCGTCTTCCCGGAATCGGTTCACGCCGGCGCATGGGTTCGGTAGGTCTGTGTAGCCCTTCTGCCGGCACCAGTTCCACAGGTGGGAGAGCAGCGACTTCTCACGGTTTGCAGCCACCGGCGCACTGCGGCGCCACTGCAGGTAGTTGAAAACGTGCGTCGGGCGGATCGCGTCGAGCGGACCCGGCGGGTCGTCGAAGAACTGGATCAGCGAATCGAGCTCGCGGTTGTTGTTCCGCTGCGTACCCTCGGACTTCGTCGGGATCACCTCGACGCGGTAGCGCTCGGCGGCCTGCCGGAACGTCAGCTTCGCGTCGGTAGGGATCACTGCCGCGCGCTCGAACTCGGCCCATTTCTGGATGGCCAGGCCGTAGTCGCTGCCCAGCGCAGTTTCCTTGCGCGGCTTGCCGCCGTGGTCGTAGTAGTAGTGCACCACGCCGGATTTCTGCTTGCGCTTGCGGAACCGGGGGATCGCCCCCGGCTTTGTCGGCTTCCTTCCCATCATGCGGCCTTGTTCGGTTTCCAATCGCTCGCCGGCGGCGTCTTCGGCTCCGGCTTGCCCTCGATCGCGGACCACAGCACCACCGGCCACCCGTGGGCGTCCAGATAGTGCCGGATCCCGTTGTTGCGCAGAAACTCGGCCTGGCCCTTCCGCCGCGGTGTGCGGCAAAGCGCCTTGATATCGTCACGGGACAGGTAGGGGCTGTCGGCCATGTTGTCCTCCTTCAGTTCGTGGCCAGCGCAGCGCGCAGCTGCTCGGTGGCCTGGGTTGCTGCATCGCGCAGGCGCAGAACCTCTGCGCGAAGGCGGATCACTTCATCGGCCGCGACCACCAGCTGCTCGCGCAGCACGTCCTTGGCCGGCTGCTTCATGCGGCGCGGTTCGCGGGGGAAAAGCTGGTCGGGCATGGTTCAAGCTCCAATGCGGGATGCGGCAGCGCTGCTGCAGCTGCAGGCGAGATCCACAGGGATTCGATGCGGGGCTGGTTGGACTGGGCACGCGCGTGCACGTCGACCCGGCGCCAGCCCACCAGCGCCTCGTCGTAGAGCGGATGCCGGTACCCACTGAGCAGCACCATGCCTCGAAGCTGCAGCAGCTGGTCCAACAGGGCGACATGCTCGGCGTCTTCCAGCTCATGCGTGTAGACCTTCCGGTGGTCGCCGGCGCGGGTCTTCAGCACATAGGGTGGGTCGACGTAGAACAGGGTTTCCGGCGAATCGAACTGCGCGATGACGTCGATCGCGGGCTGCTGGTCGATCAGCACGTCGCGTAGGCGATCGACATAGGCGGGGATGTGCTGCGGCCAGCCGCGCCACATGCTGGTGGGCGTGTGGTGGGTGGGGCCTGCACGCCAACCGTTCCGGGCCAAGCGCTTTTTGGCGCCGATCGCCTGGGCGGTGCGGATCACCATGCGGCGCGCGGCTTCGACAGGCTCTGGGTGGTCCTCCCACGCCTGCACGAACTCCGCGCGGGAATAGGGCGTCATGATCAGCGACAGCCGCAGCTGCTCGGCCTTCGTTGGATCCCGCAGCACGCGGAAGAAGTCGACCACGTGCTGGTCGAGGTCGTTGTAAACCTCGATCGCGGATGGCCGCTTCCGCAGCAGCACCGACATTGCGCCGCCGAACGGCTCGACGTAACAGTGGTGCTGCGGCATGTGGCCAATGATCCAGTCGGCCAGACGCCACTTGCCGCCGTGGTACCGGAGCGCGGGGCGTGTGATCATGCTGCGACCCTCCGCAAGCACCAGCGGAGCCCGGCACGCGCGGCGCGGCATGCGCGGCTGATCGCCCACAGGGTGGCGATGCCGGCCGCAAACCCGGCCAGGGCGAACACGTGGACCATTGCAGCGGTGAGCAGCAGGTCAGCCATGGGCGTCAGGCTCCTGTGGCAGCGCTGGCATGGCGATCTCGGCGTGCCGTTTGAAGATGCGCATCTGCAGCGCAATGCATTCGGCTGCCATGTCCAGAGACTCGACGCCGATATGCTCGGGCACATGCAGCACCACCTCGCCACCCTCGGGGATCGAGCAGCGCATGGTGCGGTAGACGACACGGACGCGGCTCATTTGCCCACCCCCTTGCCGTCGATCAGGTCCAGCAATTCATTCAGAGTTTCCCTTTCCAGTCCGTAGGGTGATGACAAGCCGAGTGCCGTCATCACTGCCGGACGGAAGCGTTCCAGGTCCACGGCTGGCGCGGGAGGGGCGGCGAGATAGTCGCGGGCCTGAGCGAGCAGTTTCCCCGGCGGTCGGCCCACGTCCGCGCACTGCACGAATTCTTCGATGATGCTGCGTGCCACCGGCTCCCCCACCGGCTGGCGGGCGGCGAGTGCGGCACGCATCTTTGCCTGCACCTCCTTTGCGAGGCGCTGCCCAACTTCGTGGCCTTCCAGCGAAGCGCGTCCAAACAGGGCCGGCAGGTCACATGCCACTTCATCCAGCGCATCCCCCTGACCACCCGGGGAGGGCTGGGCGGAGAGGGCGGCGCGTGCGTAGTCCCGCATCTGCTCGGCGGTGTAGTAGTAATCGCAGGCCTCGGCCAGATCCTTTTCGCCACGGATCATGCAGCGAACGGCATCAACCTCGGGCGGCAGTGGCGGCAGGGCATCCTTCAGCCTCACCATCCCACCGGGCTTCACGTCCGCCAGGGTCTTGTCGTTGGTCTTCATGCAACCTCCTGCAGTGGGGAGGCCTGTTCGGCCTCGATCAGGGCATAGCCGATGGCTTCGACGCGTTCGCGCAGCTGGCGGCGTGCGATCAGCAGCTGCAGCGCGATGTGCCGACGGTGGTCGTTGAGCTGGAACGTCCGCGTCTCGATGTGCAGCTTTCCGGCCAGGTCGCGGCGGAACAGGCGGTAGGTGAGGACGTGGCCGCCCAGCACCTTGTCGATGGACCGGCCCCAGGCGAAGCCCTCGGTGCGCTTCGGCAGCCGGCGGTCGTAGCGGTGGTGGGTCATCAGTAGGTGTCCCGTGCGTTGTCCAGGGCGGTCTGCACATCCGCCGACAGCTGCTGGTCGGCCACGCTTGCGAACAGAACGTCGTAGTTCCAGGTCGTATCGCGGAACACGCGGCCGTCGTCGAAGTCACGCAGGCAATCCAGCACGTCGTTGGCAATGGCCTTGTCCTCGTCGGTTTCGACGGAGAACCGGTCGAGCGCATGGCGCACACGGTAGGGGCCTTCGCTCCAATCGCCGCGCGTCTGTCGCATCGCCACGGCCAAGTCGAGGCGCTTATCACGGCCGCGCAAGGCTTCCAGGACGTCCTCCCATGACGCATCGATGGGGAGGTCGTACCTGAGCAGCATCGCGGCCAGAGCCATATCCGCCTTGCGCTGCTCGATCAGCCGGTTGTGCTCCCTTTCCTTGTGGCGATCAGCCTGCTCCTTCTGCTTCGCCGCTTCCGCTTCGAACCGGCGGTAGTCGGCCAGCAAACGCTCGTAGGTTGCTTGCGCATGGTCCCACCCGTCGCTCGTCTTCACCTCCCGGCGCAGGTCGGTCAGGTAGCCGGCGTCATGCGTGATCGACTTCGGGTAACGGGATCGTGAGCGCAAATCGCGTTCGCTGAAGCGCGACGGCATTCCGATCTCGGCCATCAGCGCTGTTACCCGTTCGATGATTTCCTGGTTGGCCGCCATCGCGGGTAGGTTCGCTTCATGGGTTGCCTTGTCCTCCGCGTAGGCCTGTTCCAACTTCTGCAGGGCAATGGCAGCTGTACGGGTCGGGCAGGCGCTGCCGTAGCTGGTCGACGGCGCGTAATACTTGGGGTCCGTCTTACAGCTGGTCACCTTGTTGCACGGGGCAATCTGCTGGATCTTCATGCGTGGCTCCGAAGCGGCACGCGGCGCACTGGCCCGTGCCACAGGTTGGTGAGGTTGTTGAGGCGGACCTGCAGCGGATCGCGGCGCAGGGGGCGCAGCGGGTCGTGCAGGCGGCGCTCGGTGTTCCGGCAGGGCGCGCATGCGGCGGTGGCCTTGCCGTTGATCAGGGGGAAGAACCGCAGCGGCAGCCGGGCAGCGCACTTCGTGCAGGTCTTCATGGCAGGCGGGCCTTCATCAGGTTGGCCCAGGTGAGCGGGTAGGGGCCGCGCTTGATCCGGTCGTAGGCCGTGCTGCGCGAGACGTCCAGAATCTCGGCCACCTGCCTGGTGGTGTAGCGCTTGCCCTCGATCACCTGCGCGAACAGCTGGGCGCGGGCGAGGCCGGCACGGCGCAGGCATTTGGCGTGGCTGGGGTAGATCGTCACGTCCATCAGGCGGCCTCCTGGTGGTGATCGCCAGCGCGCAGGCTCTGCTCGAACCCGGCCACCATCTGCCGGAACGGTTCCAGGTCGGCCCGCAGCTTGGCGATGAACGCCTCGTCGCGGTCGAAGCGGCGCCACCACAGCTGCTTGCCCACGGCGGCCAGCGCCGGACAGTACAGGCCGATGTGCCACCACTCGCGGTCGGTCAGCCACATGCAACCCTGCGCCTGCTCGAACACCTCGCTCGCATCGTTGTCGATGTGGAAGGCGCGCAGCTTCTCGGGGTTGATGAAGCACTTGTATTCGCTGCCGCCGTCTTCGCCGATGAAGCCGTCGGCCGAGCAGCCGTAGTCGCCGCAGTCGCTCAGGACGAACCCAGCGCGTTTCACCAGCAGGCCGGACTGCACCTCATGCTCGGCGCGGGCTTCCGGTTCCAGCTCATGGCCGCGGCGCATGGCGAACGTCTCGAAGCCTTCGTCCAGCGGCTCGCCGCTGATTCGCTCGATCGCCAGCCGGAAGGCGTAGTTCTTCGACGCCTCGCTGAAGTCGCCGATGGGCTCGCCGGCGATGGCCTTCTCGATGATGGCCGAGCGCGGCACGGCCTTGTACCCGGCGCGCTCCATGGCCGTCTTCTCGGCCAGGCCGGACAGCACCGCATCCACGTAGGTGCGCTGCTGGTCGGTCAGCTCGCCTACCCGCGAGCGCGCGGTGGCGAACATGCTGGCGGTGATGATGCCGGCGCGAGCGCGGTGCCACGCCTCGCTGCCCTGGTCGCACCCGATGACGATCACAGCGGCACCTCTTCATCGGCTGCGGTCTGCCCGGGGCCTTCCTCGACCACGGTGGCGCTGGCGCGTTCAGCGATTCCCTTCAGCGTTTCGTGGCCGGCGCTGCCGATCAGCTGGCGCTGCTCCTTGGTCAGGCGGCCCCAGGCGCCCTCGTATTCCTCCATGCCGCAGTCAGCGAAATCCTTCAGGCTTGCATACAGCGCCTTCCGTTCCGGGGTATCTTCCGGCTCCGGCGGCAGCTGTCGGGTGACGGCACCTGCGGTGGAGGGGCGGCGATCAGCGCGCACCGTCTCGCCGTCAATGATGTCCTTGCCTTCCATTTCCTCGGCGGTGGGCTGGGAGCCGACCGCTTCCGGGAACGCCTTGCGCAGCGCCTGGGCCTCTGCGCACTTCGCCAGCTGCCCGAAGGCGCGCTTTTCCCACATGGCGTTCGGGCTGCCATCGCTCTTGGAAGCGTAGTTCTCCAGCCAGTATTCCTTGGCGGAGAACTCCACCACCTGGTTGCCGAGCAGCTTGCGGACCGTTACGCGACACCATTCCGGGTAGTGCAGCTGAATAGCTTTCTGCGTCTTCTGCCTGCGCCCATTGGGGCCATCCGACCACACGTCGCGCACCGACTCCATGGTGCAGGTTGGTCCGAACTCGGGTTCACTGCAGCCGGCGTACTGACCCGTGCGGGAGGCGTTGATGCGGTACAGGCCAATGCCGGGCATAACCACGTCGCGCATGCCGTTGACGGGGGTGCCGTCGGGGTTCTCGCCGATCTTCACCTTCATGGGCACGATGTGCACCGGCTTGGTCATCGGGTCGAGCCCGGCCGCCTGGCAGTAGCTCAGCACCATGTCGATGGACGCATCACTGGCGCCCGGGTACAGGCTCGACTTCAACGCGCCGCGGATGGCTTCGGCCTGCTCGCTGGTCATCAGGGCGCCGGCAGCGGCGCGGGTGGTCATCTGGTTCATGGGGTGCCTCAGTAGCGGATGGCCACGGCCGGGACCTTGCCCTGCACGATGGCGGTAATGACGGTGGCGGCATCGTCTTCGCTGATGCCCTGTGCGATCAGTGCGGCCATGGCGGCGCGGTTGATCGAACGGCGGTGTTCGACGTCGGCGGCGCGTGCCTCATCCTCCCGGCGCTGCGCATCGGCCTTGGCCTGGCGCTCGCGCTCGGCCCGGTTGGCTTCTTCCTGGGCGCGGCGCTCAGCGGCAGCGACGGCCTCGGCCTTTTCGCGCTCGGCCTTCTCGGCGGCATCCTTGGCACGCTGCTCGGCTTCGGCTGCCTCACGGGCTGCGCGCTCGGTGGCTTCGCGGGCCTCACGTTCGGCTCGCTCCACGGCAGCAGCTGCCTCGCGCTTCGCGTTCTCTGCGGCCTCAGCCTGCAGGCGGGCCTCGCGCTCGACGCGCTCACGCTCGGCCTGCTCTGCGGCAGCGCGCTGGCGCTCGGCTTCTTCAGCAGCGCGCACGGCTTCCTCGCGCGCGCGGATCTCTTCTTCCTTCCGGGCGATCTCGGCCAGGCGTGCTGCTTCGGCCTCAGCACGGGCGCGTTCCTCAGCCTCTACGCGTTCGCGTTCGATGCGGGCCTGCTCTTCCTCCCAGTCGGTCAGCGGCTTGCGCACTTCGTCGCGCAGCGCGTCTAGGGTGTCGCGTGCCTTCTTGCGGGCCGAGTCGATGTCGCCGGTCTGCTTCTTCAGGTCGGCCACCAGCGCCTTGCCGGCGTCATCGATGGCGATCTTGGAGCGCGACACCTTGTAGGCGATCGAGGCGATCTCCTTGCGACCGGCTACCGTCTTGACGTTCGGTACCAGGGTGGAGGCCTCGGCGCGGATGCGGGCCAGCAGGTCGTCCAGTCCGCCGCCGGTGAAGACCTCGACGGCGTTGACGGATTCGATCGGGATCAAGGCTTCGGACATGGCAATTCCTTTTTTTCGACATGAAATGAGGTGCCGGCTTTGTGGAAGGCCTGGCCGGCGCAGGCACCCGCAGGCGGCGGGCGGGGGAATTCGTTACGCGGCCAGGTCGGCCTGCTGCGGGGCGGCGCTCGGCGGCGTGAGGGTCAGGCGCACCTGACCGCGGCGCCATGCAGAGATCAGCTCGGCGTCTTCGTCCTCGTCCAGCAGCACCGAGACGGTGAAGCCCATGGCCACGCTGCCGCCTTCGAGAGGCTTCCAGGTGATTTTTTTCACCTTGGCGTCGGCGAAGAACACCGGCTCGATGTGGTCCATCAGGGAGCCGATCGACAGCTCGTAGCCTTCGAACTTGCCGGTGATGTCCTGCTCGCCCAGCAGCGGCAGGTTCAGCGCTACCAGGTCGGTGCTGCCTTCCATCGGCAGGTTCTGCTGCTGGCCCTTGTCGGCCTTCTTCCAGAACGCCGGCAGGATGGCCGGGTCGATGGTGTTGAGGATCGTGTTCGGAGCGTTCAGCGAGAACTTCAGGTCAGCAGCGGCCGCGTCTTCGTCGCCGTGCTTTTCCTTCCGCAGGTTCAGATGCGAGAACACCGCATCGTGTTGATCGAGTTGGAACATCGGTGGTGCCTCTCGTAGGAGCCGGCCGCGCCGGCGGGAAGTCAGGACCAGGCCAGCGGCCAGCACATCGCCCAGCCAAGGCCGAGGACGATGGCGATGCAGCCCAGGAAGGCGAGGAATTCGGCTGCGTTGCGGCAGCCAATGCGCGCGAGCAGGCGACGCCGACGGACAGGGACGCGCACCGGCCGCACCAGGTGCACGAACAGCACGCCCACGTGGTCGAGCTGTGCAGCCCACAGCGTGGCCATCCAAGCCCACCGGTGAACGGTCACCAGCTGCTCGGTGCGGGTGACGGGACAGACGGAGAAGACGCCGTAACGGTCAGCGCGCATCATCGGATTCCTCCACGCACAGGCCGTCCACTGCCTCGCGGTTGTGATCGGTGTCGGTGGGTTCGCAGGCCGCCAGAGCGGCGTCCAAGCGATCACCGGTGACGATCACGTCGACCAAGTCGCTGGAATCGCGGTAGGCACGGGCAGCGGCGCGGACGTTGGCAAAGGCCATGCGCACGGCGTCGATCTGTGCGGCGGCGTCGGCCAAGCCCCGTTCCTCGCGCAGGTAGTGCGCACAGTTGTCGAGGGCGGCATCCACGCCGATGGCCAGCAGCCCGGCGCTCACGACAGCACCGCCTGCAGCAGTACGGTGGCCAGCACGCCCAGGCAGAACGCCAGGGCATTGGCGACGACGGTGGCCACCACGTGGTGCCGATGCTCGCGTTCGGCGGCGGTCATGCGGCGTCCTCCAGGTGCCCGGCCTCGAAATCCTTCATCGAGGCGTCCACGCGGCGGGACATGTCGCGGACCAGGTCGGCCAGCTCGCGGAAGTGGGGCAACAGGTGGGCCGGAACCTCCTGCGTCAGGAGGTGGGTCATCACGTGCCGAGCCTGGCTCAGCTTCTCGACCAGCGGGGCGATGTCGCCCTCGCGCTCCAGCTCCGCCGCCACGTGGTCGCACGCGAACTGGAAGGCCTCATCGTTCGGTTCGGCCGGTGCGCGGCCGTCATGGCTGCGCTGGGCAGCGCGGGCCAGGTCGTTTGCGGTGCGGACTGCCATGGGTGACCCCGTCATATGGCCCGGGTGGGCCGACGGCTGGCAATGTACCTTCGGGTAAACTTCTTTGCAATACCCGCAGGTAAACTTTTTTCGGACGGGCACAAAAAAGCCCCACCGAAGCGGGGCTGAGCTGTGCTGGGGCGCGGGCTACAGCGACCAGTAGTTCACAAGCTGGAGCTTCCGGAGGGCCGCGTGGTGGATCATGCATTCCAGCCGCTCGGAGGTGGCTCCAGTGCCTATGACCGCCGCAGCTTTGGTATCGCAGTCTTGTTTCCTGAACGTGGTCCAGGCAGCCTGCGCATCGTCCATCCGCCTAGCAATCTCTGGCCGAGCGCTGTCCTTCGCGAGCTTCAGCTCGGCGCCGACCAGCGCATCCTGTCGGACAAGCTCCTGTTTCATGCAGTCGCTGGTCTCAACCTGCGACGAGGTGCTCGCGATGCAGGCCCTGAACTCCGCAGTGAGCTGCTCGACCTGCTGTGCACCCGCTGCCGGAGCTGCACAGGCCATTCCGACAACGACAATCCACTTGATCCTGTTCATGCCTCTCCTTAGTTGAACCGGTCGATTCGATTCCGTAGGTAGACCTTGCCCCCGATGACCGTGCTGCTGGGCATCGCAAAGGCCGGGTAGAGCGCTGCGTTCGCGCTCACGATGTAGATAGCATCCCCACGGTCCTGTAGCCCCTTGACCTGCTGGCCATTGCCCGTGTTAATCAGGTAGATCCCGTCGCCGTCAAACGTCTGCACTCCTGAATCGACCAGCAGGGTCTCGCCTGGCTGGATGATCGGAATCATTGAATCCCCGCGCCCCGTGACCAGCACCAGCCGACCAGGGGTTGGCAAAAATCCCACCACCGAACGGATGTACGTGGGGGTGAAGTCCATGGCTCGGATCACTTCCGGGTAGTCCTCGTTCACCGCCTCGCCTCCCATACCTGCCTCCGCGTCCAGTTGCTGAACGCGAACATATGGGATGTCAGTCGCAGATCCGTAGACCGGAACTGATTCAGCAACACGGTTGGGAGCCTCTTCCTTGCCGGAAAAATAGCCGGGAATGCGCAGCGCTTCCTCGATCTTCTCGATGGAATCTTCGCCAATGCCTTTGGCGCCGGGCTTGCCCGTTGGGTAGAGCATCCGCGTCACGTAGGAGGGGGTGATCCCCACCGCGTTGGCGAATCGGGCGGCAACGCCCTCGAACTTGTCATCGATCAGGGCCCGCAGAAGCTGGCGGCGGCGGTCGGATTTGGTCATGAAGAAAGACTGTCAGGAAATTACCCGCAAGTAACTGACCTCCGGGTATTGATTTATGGATACCTGTAGGTAAACTCGCGGGTCATGGACACCCTACGCGCTTACCTCACGACACTCTCGACCGCAGACCAGGCCGATTACGCCCTGCGTTGCGGGACCTCCATCGGCTATCTGCGCAAGGCGATCAGCAAGGGGCAGCGGTTCGACGGCGGGCTGGTTCGCCAGCTCCATGTGCAGAGCCAAGGTGCTGTATCCCTGACGGAGCTGCGGCCGGACATCTGGCCGGCGGACGAGCAGACCCCGGAAACCGGGGCTGCCGCCTGAGATGTGTGCCGGCCGCGCTACTGCAGAGGCGCAAGCACGCGCTGCACTGATGCGAGCAACTGCCTCGCCTCGGCCGGCGAACCGTTCTTGGTCACACGGCGAAGTTCCACCAGCAGCCCCGGCTGCGCGGGGGCTCCGATGAACTGCCGCTCGATGTCTGCCACCTGTTGCTGCAGCTCTTGGCGTTCCCGCCGGTTGCGCTCTGCGGCGCGGGTCGATTGGGCTTTTCGCATTGGTAACTCCTGTGTGGGTTCGGTGGGTGTTGCAGGCCGACCGTACACAGGCTGCCGAACGCATCAACGGACGCCACCCGAGGCGACAGGGAAGGGGATCACCACCCCCGGAACCTTCCGGCGCCGCTTCTTCGCTACCTGGCCGACCGGCCGCACGTCGACCCGCTCGCCGACCCGCTTCAGCACGAACCACTTCCCACCCATTCGCATGAGCGTCAGGACGTTGGCTCCGGCCAGCTGATTCGTTTTTGCCACAAGGCTGCACTCCGATTGGGGATGCGGCCATTTTCAGAACCAGCCAGGGGAACGCAGGGGAAAACGTCTTCCCCCGCATTCCCACCCACGGGATAACTGCATGAAAAGTCAGCAAATTACCTATGAAGATGGGTTGACCCGCAACCCGACACTCCGGGATCACATGGCGGCGATGGTCCACCGCGGCGCCGGCCTGACGGCTGTGGCCGGGCAGCTCGATATGGCCCCTTCGAAGCTGAGCGAGAAGCTGGCCGGCTGCGACAGCGGTGGCAAGCCAAGGGGTCTGTCCATCGACGACCTGGAACGCTACATCCAAATAACCAAGGACGTCTCGCCGGTCCACTACCTGATCGAGCGCTACCTGATAACTCCCGAGGCAGCGACGGCAGAGGCGCTGGCCGAACTGCACCAGCACCTTTCTGCCCTGAGCGGGACGCTCGCCAAGCTGGGGATCAAGTGGCCATGAACGCTACCGAAAAGGCCATGCTGGCCGTTCGATCTCTTTGGTTCATAGCTGGCTGCCTGCAGCTGCTAGGCGGTGCCCGATGAATCAGTCTTCCGTGCGCTCTTTGTTCCGCAGCAGGTCGATTGCAAGCGCGACGGGATCCTCTGGCAAGCCCAGCGCGTGCCAGAACACCGGCTGGCCTTCGTCGTTGACGCCTCCTTGGGTGGCCAGGAGGACCCAGCCCTCGCGCAGCATCCTGTTGACGTCTTCCTGTCGGTCGGTGTGGCCGACCTGCGAAATGTTCCTCAAATCCATGGCTGCTCCTTCAGTGGATGGGGTGGTGCAGGGGGGAGTATCCCATGCGTGAGTATGGACAGATCCAGTGCGCGTTCTGGCAGAGCCAAGATGCCCAGGAGTGGACCGACGCCGGCAAGCTGCTGGCCGCCTACCTGATGACCGGCCCTCACTCGAACGGGCTGGGCTGCTACCGCTGCCCGGATGGCTATGTGATGGCTGACCTCGGGTGGTCTCTGGAAAGGGTTTCGGAAGGGTTTGCCGAACTGTCTCGAAACGGTTTCGCATACCGTTTCGAAGGGGTTGTTTTTCTGCCCGGATTCCTGCGCTGGAACAAGGTCGCCAACGGCAACGTGGCGGCGGCGCGCATGGCGGAGTTCGAGGCGCTCCCGAAGGGTGAGGCCAAGGCCCGTGTGGCCGGTGCAATCCTGAAGTACGTCAAGCACTTGGGTAACGACTACCGAACCGTTCTCCAAACCGTTGCAGAAACGGTTTCTGAAACGGTTCCCCCAACGGTTACCCAAACAGAACCCAACCCAACCCAACCCAGAGAGAACCCAAACCAAACCACTTGCGCTGCGCCGGTCGAGCCGGCTCCGGCTGGTGACCTCCTGCCAGCAGCGCCTGTTTCCCCGGTCGCCGTCAGCTTCCTGCTGAACGACGGCAAGGACTTCGAAATCACCGAGGCCCAGGTCCGTGAGTTCGCCGAGCTGTACCCGGCAATCGACGTGATGCAGACCCTGCGGGCGATCAAGGCCTGGACGATCTCCAACCCGAAGAACCGGAAAACCCGCAGCGGTGCCATGCGGTTCGTGAATTCCTGGCTGAGCCGTGCGCAGAACCAGGCGCCGACCCGGCCGGGTACAGCGCCAGCGCAGCAGAAGGGCGCACTGCCGAGGCTCAGCGCATGACGACCCTCGAAGACAACCACCGCTCCGCCATTCACCAGGTCGAGCGCCAAGTGCTGCACACCGCCATGTGCCGCCCGTCCAGCATCGCCGACATGCCGCTGCAGTCGTGCCACTTCGGCAGCGAGGCACACGGCCAGCTTTGGGAGCTGATCCGCAGCATGGACTCCGGCGGCAAGCCCGTCGACGCGGTGACGATCTCCGACGTGGCGGACCGGATGGGTAGCGCGCGCCTGAGCGAGTTGGCGCTGCTGATCGGTGCCGACCGCGACCTGTACCCCAGCAGCCAGCCGGCCTATCAGTCCTCGATCTTGTTGGCAGCTTGGCGCGACCGTGAGGCCCTGGCGATCGCACGGGAGCTGCAGGAAGGCGCGCAGGCTCGGCAGGAGGACGCGGTGGACGCCGCGATCCAGCGGCTGATGACCCTGCACACCGCCGACCGCAGCTACGAGCACACCTCGCAGTCGGCACTCGATGCGGCTGTGGCTCAGGCCATGGAAGCTCAACGCAACGGCGGGAAGCTGATCGGCGTCTCCACCGGCATCTTCGACTTGGACGAGGCGCTGGGCGGCTTCCACGACAGCGACCTCATCATCGTGGGTGCGCGGCCGGCGATGGGTAAGACGGGCTTCCTGCTTGGCGCCACTGCCGCTGGCGCCAAGGGCGGGCCGGTGGGCCTGATCTCGGGCGAGCAGCCTGCCGACCAGGTGGGCCTGCGCTGGCTGGCTGCTGGGTCGGGTGTCAACGTCGGTCGCCTGCGTGCTGGCAAGTTCCGCCACGACGACGTCGGCTCGCTGCTGCACGCCGCCGAGCAGTACGGCGCGCTGCCGGTGCGCATCCACGACCGGCCATCGCCGGACATCACCGAGGTGGTGCGCGAGGCCCGCCGGTGGAAGCACCAGCTGGGCATCCGCGCGCTCTACGTGGACTACCTGCAGCGCATCGAGATCGCATCGATGTCGCGCGCGCCGAAGCACCAGCAGGTGGGCAGCATCACCCGTAGCCTGAAGAACCTCGCGCGCGATCTGCGGATCCCGGTGGTGGCGCTGGCCCAGGTGAACCGCGAGGCCGATGGAGAGCGGCCGCAGATGAAGCATCTGGCCGACAGCTCGGAGATCGAGAAGGAAGCCGACCAGATCATGATGCTGTGGCGCGACCTGTCCAACCCGCAGGCCGAGCGCACCGCGGCAGAAATCAACGTGGTGAAGAACCGGCACGGCAACATCGGCGTGGTTCCGGTGACTTGGCACGGTGGGTCGACGTCCTACGTCAACCGCAGCGCTGCCGACGAGCTGGGGGAAGTCGCATGAGCCTCACCGCTGCAGCGAAGAAGATCAGCCACGCCAGGCTGCTGGAAGTCATTCGTTACGAGCCTGAGACAGGCGCGTTCATTTGGAAAATCGCGACATCGCGAAAGACCCGCGTGGGTAGTGTCATGGCGACCCGCTCAAAGGCGTCGCGTGGTGGGGTTTATCTGCAAGGTCGAATTGATGGCCGGATCTACCGACTGCATCGACTGGCTTGGTTCTACATGACCGGCTCATGGCCGGCCAATGAGATCGACCACATCAATGGAGACTCAACGGACAACCGTTGGACGAACCTCCGGGACGTGCCGCGAGCAGTGAATCAGCAGAACGTTCGATCAGCCAAGCGCAACTCGAAGACAGGCCTGCTGGGAGTAATCCCCGCCAGGGGCGGGAAGTTCCGCGCTGCCATTCGAGTCGGCCAGCAGTTCCATCACCTCGGGCACTTCGACACAGCCGAGGAGGCGCATGCGGCTTACGTCTGCGCGAAGCGTCGCCTGCATGAGGGGAGCACTGTATGAAACAGACGGAAGCAGCGCGGAAGGTGAAGGCCAAGCGTGCGCGCCGGCCGATCTACCTGGTGGTGGTGAAGCTGGTCGACCCGGCCACCGGCGAGGTGGTCGGCGCCCTGGTTCCGGCCCATGAGGTCGACCAGCGCCTGCTGCGCGAGCGCAAGTTTCGCGTGGGCCGCGAGATCCGCGGCGAACTGAAGCAGCCGCGCGAGGAATGGCAGCACAGGCTGATCCACAAGATCGGGCACCTGATGGTCGACAACGTCGAAGGCTGGGAGCAGTTGGGCGCGCACGACGCAGTGAAGCGCCTGCAGCTGGACGCCGGTGTCTGCTGCGAAACGGTGGAAATGGACGCCACGCCGGTCATCTCCGCAGTGCTGGACGCCTGCGAGACGCTGCTTGGGGCAGGCGCCCGCAAGGTGCTGGCCGGCGTGCTGCCGGAGATCCGCACCATCCCGGTCAAGCGCGCCGAGAGCCTGTCATTCGACGAGATGGAACAGGCCCGGTTCCAGGAGCTGTTCGATGGCCTGACCGAGTACATCGGCCGTCGCTACACCCACGTGATGCTCGACGACGTGCGCGCCGAGTTTTGGAACATGGCCGGATCGAACAGGAGGGTGGCGTGATTCTAGCGGCGATGCAGCAATTCCTGGATCCGCTTGGCAAGACGCTGCCCTGCGTCAAGCGCGCGATCGATCTTCTTTGCAATTTCGTACGGATCTTCGCCGTCGAACCACCGGCCAAGAGCGTTGTTCTGGGTGGCTTCGACGCATGCATTCGCGTCTTCCAGAGTGAGAACGAACTGAACGAGATCGTCGGCCAGGTCGGGGAATTCATGCCCCACAAGCAAGGCGTCCTTCACTTCTTTGAGGACCTTTGTGTTTTCTCTGGCGGTATCGAGAATGCTCGGCACGCGGTCGGCTGTATGAAGCTCGCAGATTACGTCGAACATCTCCAGCAGTTGGTTGTGAATAAGGTCAAGCGAGCCAGCAAATGCACACTTGGCTCTGGCAATCTCCCTCGCTCGACGAGCCTGCTGGTCGCGCCAGTACAACGTGGTTGGCACTCCTGCGGCCACCAGAACGGACAATATTCCTCCGATGGCTTGGACCCAGTCCGCTGCGCTGTCCTGACTGGGGCGAGGATCTGGTCCATGACCGCCACTGGTCAGTGCCCACGTCACCACGACGCCGGCGACGAACGTCAAAACTGCGACAACGGCCCAATCTCGGTCGGTTCTTCCTTGCTTCATTTCTTTCCCCCTGTGTTGGAGCGGATTCTACCGCCCGGGGTGGCCGCGTGAGGACCAAGAATTCCAAGGCCTTCAGCCCGGCCGAGAAGCGACACGTGGACGCGGTGAAGCTGCTGCCCTGCAGCGTCTGCAGCCGGCCTGGGCCGAGCGACGCCCACCACATCAGTCAGGGCCAGCACTTCACGACCGTGGCCCTGTGCAAGGACTGCCATCAGGGCAGTTTCAACGGCATCCACGGGCAACGCCGCATGTGGCTCGTCATGAAGATGGACGAGCTGGCCGCCCTGAACGTCACCCTTTCCCGGCTGCAGCTGAAGGAGGCCGCACGATGATCCACCTCACCCTCCCGTATCCGATCAGCTCGAACCGTTACTGGCGTGCTGTGACCATCAGGGGGCATGCCGTCATGGTTCCGACCAAGGAGGCGAAGGCCTACAAGGCCGAGGTTGCTTGGCTGGCCAAGGCTGCAGGGATTGGCCAGCCGCATGCTGGCCGGATTGCGCTGACCATCCGCCTGTACCCCAACCTGCCGCAGGACTGGGCGAAGCGCGCGCGCAAGGATCCGCACACCTGGGACGACACGGTGCAGTGCATCGACCTGGGCAACTGCGAGAAGGTGCTGTCCGATGCCCTCAACGGCGTGGCCTGGGTTGACGACAAGAAGCACCGCCGCATCCTGCTCGAACGCATGGAGCCGGATGCCAAGGGCGCACGCGTCGAGCTGGTCATCGAGCATCTCGCCGCCGCGCCGTCCCTGTTTGGGGAGGCCGCAGCGTGACCACCGCCGAGGCACGCACGCGGAAGCGATACAACGCCTACCTGCGCCGGCATGGCGTGTGTTCGGTCTGCACCATGCGCGAGCGCGGCAGTACCCCGGCGCATTGCCAGCGCCGGCCGGACCGGCAGGGCGGCTGCGACACCGACGGCCTGCTGCCGGTGTTCCGATTCGACGAGAACGTGCTGAAGGGGATGCGCGATGCAGATTGACCTGATGAGCGATTACATCCGGCGACGCATGGAGCATTGGGGCGAGGAATTCGCGCTGCACAAGGACTGCGAATACCTCGGCCACGCGTCGAAGAACCTGCTGGCTGTGCTGATGGAACACCACGAAATGCCGGGCAGGGCGACAGGCTACAAGCCACTGGAGATCAACCAGGAGGCGCAGCAGATCGAGGACGCGGTGTTCGAGATCAGCCGGCATGCCCCGGCCATTGGCTGGGTTCTGCGTGCCTACTACTGCGGACAGGGCCGGCGGAAGGTGGAGCGCTGGCACACCGCCAACACTCTGCTGGAGATCTCTGGTCTGCCGAAGGTCAGCCAGGCCAGCTACGTGGACATGGCCAGGCGCGGAACCGAGAGGGTGCATGGGATGCTGCTGGCTGTCGCGTCGGCCGCCTGAATACGTCTTGGCAATTCACTCCGGCCAATGCACAATTGCGCTCGGATCGACTGGGCGACACCAAGGCCCCATATCTCGTTGAGGCCCTCTGTCCCAGCACACCCGCTGGGCACGGTCTATATACGTAAAGGAGCTGAGGGCCGGTCTAATAGCCGGAGGCAGTTCGGTCCACTTTCTTCGCTGTGAACGCGCTTGACAGGTTAATCCTGAAGGCGTAGAAATCGCACAAGCTGACATAGCTACCTCATTTCAACGGCTCGCCCTCACCGGCGGGCCGTTTGCGTTTCTGCGGGCGTAGGCCAGAGGTCCAGGCTGCCGGGCTCATAACCCGGAGATTCGCCGGTTCGAATCCGGCCCCCGCAACCATCCACGCCCGTCCACCCTCACCGGACCAATTCGCCGAGCCTGCCGGGCTGCGGTGACGGGCACCTATCGACCAATCGGGGAGGGCGTCATGCCGAACCGGATCAACCATGGAACCGACATGCGGGGAGAAATCATTGACGCGGTGGGGACCGCAGCCCTGAAGGTCACGCCGCCGGTAACGGTGGCCACGGCCGTCGCATCAGGGTTCACCCTGGACAAGGCGGTGCTGGTGCTGACGGCCATCTACCTGGTGGGCCAGATCGGCTACCTGGTGTGGAAGTGGATCCGTGAATGGCGCCAGGCGCGCCGAGGCGGGGTGATCGGATGAAGGGCAAGGTGATCGGCGGCAGCGCCGCGGCCGTTATCGCCCTGGCCGCCGCCGCGCTGGTGAAGCCGTGGGAGGGCTACTCGCCCACGCCATACATCGACATGGTGGGCGTTGCCACCCACTGCTACGGCGACACCAGCCGCCCGGATAAGGCGGTCTACACCGAGCAGGAGTGTGCCGAGAAGCTCAACAGCCGCCTGGGTAGCTACCTGACTGGCATCAGCCAGTGCATCAAGGTACCGCTGCGCGAGCGCGAGTGGGCCGCGGTGCTGAGCTGGACCTACAACGTGGGCGTGGGTGCTGCCTGCCGCTCGACGCTGGTGGGCCGGATCAACGCCGGCCAGCCCGCCGCGAGCTGGTGCCCGGAGCTGGACCGCTGGGTCTACGCCGGTGGCAAGCGCGTGCAGGGCCTGGTGAACCGTCGGGCCGCTGAGCGCCGGATGTGCGAGGGCCGGTCGTGAACCGCATCGCCGTCGCAGTCGCCGCCTTCGCCCTGTGGTCCGCAGCCATGTTCGGTGCCGGGTGGGCGTGGCGCGGCGACCGTGCAGAGGGCAGGGAGGCCACCCAGCGTGCCGCCGGCGCCGAGGCAGTCGTCGCCCAGGTGAACCAGACCCGTGCCACCGAGCATGCCCAGGCCGAGACACTGGCCGCCATTGGAGCGAAGCATGAAGAAGACCGCACTGCGGCCGCGGCCGTCCCTGCTGCTGTTGTTGCTGGCGTGCGTGATGGCAGCCTCCAGCTGCGCGACGACCTCGCCACCTGCAATACCGCTCGCCTGTCCCAAGCCGTCGCCGGCACCATCGAACGTGACCAGGCAGCCCAACTACGAGCAGAGGTCGCGGGCGCTCTTGTTCAAATCGGGCGAGACGCCGATGACCACGTCCGCGCCTGCCAAGCCGTGATCCGGGCGGACGGGGAGCAGTGATGGCACGGCCCAGCAAGAAGACCGCCAAGCTGGTGCAGGCCATCGTAGAGCGCCTGTCCGAGGGTGAGCCGCTGGCCCAGATTTGCCGGGACGAGGGCATGCCTGCCGCCCGCACCGTCCGGGAATGGCAGCAGACGGACGAGACGGTTTCCGCCGCCATCGCACGCGCGCGCGAGGAAGGGTTCGACGCCATCGCGGCCGAATGCCTGCGGATCGCCGACACGCCGATGCCCGGCAAGATCGAGAAGCGGGAGCTGCTGGGCGTCCTGAAGCACAAGGACGAGGACGGCAAAGAGCAGGCCGTGGCGCTGCCGGAGGCTGAGCTGGTCGTCACCGAGGAACGCACCGAGGACATGCTGGGCCACCGCAAGCTGCAGATCGAAACCCGTCTGAAGCTCCTGGCCAAGTGGGATCCCAAGCGCTACGGCGAGCGCCTGGCCGTCGACCACGGCGTGCAGGACAACCTGGCCGAACGACTGAGGGCAGCCCGTGAGCGCGCAACTGACCGCGACGCCTGAGCAGGAGCTGGTCGAGGCGATCGGCTCGTTCCAGCGTGATCCGTTGGGCTACGTGCTGTTCAACTTCCCTTGGGGCGTCAAGGGCGGCCCGCTGGATGGTAAGAAGCTGCGCGCCTGGCAGCGCCGGCGGCTGGAGAAGATCGGGAACAGGCTGCAGGCCGGGGCCGCTGATGCTGGCGAGGTGATTCGCCAGGCCGTCGGCTCGGGCCACGGCATCGGCAAATCCGCGCTGGTGGCGATGCTGATCAAGTGGGCCTTCGACACGTTCGAGGACACCCGCGGCGTGGTCACGGCCAATACCGACATCCAGCTGCGCACCAAGACCTGGGCGGAACTGTCGAAGTGGCACGAAATCAGCCTCACCAAGGATTGGGCCACGCTGACCGCCACCGCGCTGATCAGCAACGCCCCGGGCCACGACAAGACCTGGCGCATCGACGCAGTGCCGTGGTCGCAGAACAACACCGAGGCGTTCGCCGGCCTGCACAACGAGGGCCGGCGCATCCTGCTGGTGTTCGATGAGGCTTCGGCCATCGCCGACAAGGTGTGGGAAGTGGCCGAGGGCGCGCTGACCGACCAGGGCACCGAGATCATCTGGGCCGCGTTTGGCAACACCACCCGCAACACCGGCCGCTTCCGCGAGTGCTTCCGCCGGTTCAAGGCCAGTTGGGACACCGAGCAGATCGACAGCCGCACCGTTGAGGGTGTGAACCTGGTCGAGGCCGAGCGCATGGTGCGCGACTACGGCGAGGACAGCGACGTGGTGAAGGTCCGTATCCGCGGCCTGTTCCCCTCGATGTCAGCCCGCCAGTTCATCGCCGAGGCGGATGTGGCTGCAGCCTACGGGCGACACCTGCGGCCCGAGCAGTACAGCTGGGCGCCGAAGATCCTCACGCTGGACCCGGCGTGGGAAGGCGACGACGAGCTGGTGATCGGCCTGCGGCAGGGCCTGGCCTATCGGCAGCTGCGCACGCTGGCCAAGAACGACAACGACATGGCGGTGGCGGCGATCCTCGCCCAGCTGGAGGACGAGCATCAGGCCGACGCTGTGTTCGTCGATGGCGGGTTCGGCACAGGCATCGTGTCCGCAGGCCGAACCATGGGCCGCGACTGGCGCCTGGTGTGGTTCTCGGGCGAGTCGGGCGACCAAGGCTGCCTCAACAAGCGCGCCGAGATGTGGAAAGCCTGCCGCGACTGGCTGAAGGAAGGCGGCGCCATCCCTGAAGACCCGCAGCTGCGCGACGAGCTGCAAGCACCGGAAACCGTGCCGCGCCTCGACGGCAAGCTGCAGATGGAATCGAAGAAGGACATGAAGCGCCGCGGCCTGCCGAGCCCCAACCGGGCCGACGCCCTGGTGCTGTCGTTCGCATACCCCGTGATGCCCCGGCCGCGCTTCCCCGACGGGTCGCCGATGGAGCATCGCGACCACGCCGACCAGCAGGCCGGCGAGCCCTACAACCCGTTGTCCTGAAGGAATCCCCATGTGCAACTCCGCCCCCAAGGTGAAGCCGGTGGCCGCAGCGCCCGAAGTGGCGCCCGAGTCGATCGACGATGCCGCCGTGAACGAGCGCGACCGCGAGCGCCAGCGGCAGCGCCTGCGCTTCGGCGCCAGGTCGACCATCCTGGCCGGCGATACCAGCTCGGCGATGCCGACCGCGTCGGTCAAGACGGCGCTGGGTGCCTGACGCCATGTGCACCTCGCGCCAGGTGATCGATCCGGGTGGCCTCCTGTTCGGCGACAAGACCGGCAAGTACGCCGACCCGCTCGGCATCACCAAGACCGCTGTGGGTGATCCGACCGGCCGCGTGCGCCGCGCTCGCAAGGAAGCCGAGGACGAGCGTCGCACCTACGCCAGCAGCGGCGTGCGCTCGGTGGCGTATCGATCCGCGGCACCGACCACAACCGCGCTGGGTGGAACGGCTCCGCGCAACACCGTGCTGGGGGGAGGCTGATGGACATCAAGGAGCTGTACGCGCACTGTGGGCGGCGCAAGACCGCCTTGAAGGAGGCCCAGAACGACTGGACCCCGCTGTGGCGCCAAACGTCGGAGTACATCGACCCGACCCGCGGCCGCTTCTACGGCGACCAGGACGACAAGCCGCGTAAGCGCAACTGGGCCAAGGTGATCAACAGCACGGCAACCGATGCGCTGGGCGTGATGGCCGCCGGCATGATGTCGCACATGACGCCGAAGGCGCAGCCGTGGTTCAAGGTGACGACGCCTGACCCGGCGACTGCCGAGCTGTTCGGCGTCCGCGTGTGGCTGGACGACGTTGCCCAGCGGATCCGCGACACCTTGGCCAGCAGCAACTTCTACAAGGCCATGCCAGTGGTCTATGCCGAGGACGGCATTTTCGGCGTTGCCCCGCTGCTGGTGCTGGAAGACTCGCGCGAGGTGGTCCGCTTCTATGCCCTGACCGCAGGAAACTACGCCGTGGGGCTGGACGACCAGGGGCGGGTCGACTCGCTGTGGCGCCGCTACCCGAAGACTGCGCGGCAGCTGGAGGAACGCTACGGCGCAGACGCGCTACCGGCCGTGGTGCGCGATGCACTGGGCAAGAACGGGGACCAGAAGTTCTGGGTGGAGTCGCTGATCGAGCCGAACCCGGAGCAGCGTCCCGGCATCGGCCCGCTCGGGCTGCAGGCCCCGCGCTTCCGGCCCTACCGCGAGGTGGTGTGGATCGACGGTGCAGCCAACGGCCAGAACGGCGTGATCGACATCGGCGGCCACTATGAGGCGCCGTTCGTCGTGGCCCGCTGGAACCCCGTCGCGGAGGACATCTACTCGTCCTGCCCGGCGATCAACTGCCTGGGCGATATCAAGCAGCTGCAGTACCTGGAAGGCGAGAAGCTGCGCCTGATGGAGCAGATGTCGGATCCGACTCTGGGCGTGCCGGAGGGCTTGCGCAGGACCGGCGGCGCACGACTGAGAAAAGGCGGCCAGATATACCTACCCGACGGGGTCACTAACGCGAACGTCGCGCCGGTCTATACGCCAGACGGGCGCGGCCTGCAGCAGATCCGTGAAGAGATCACCACCGTCGAGCAGCGCATCCAGCGGGCGTTCTTCTACCAGTTGTTCCTGATGCTGGAGGCGCTGGGCGACAAGACGGATCGCACCGCCACCGAGATTGTCACCCGCAAGGAAGAGAAGGCGGCGGTGCTGGCGCCGACGCTGGAGTCGATCACCGACGAGGTGCTGGACCCGGTTGTGGTCCGGGTGTTCCGCCTGCTGGAACGCGCGGGCCGCATCCCCGATCCGCCGCAGGTGCTGGCCAATGTGCCGCTGAAGATCGAGTACACCAGCATCCTGGCGCAGGCTGCCAAGGCGGCAGCGGTCGGGTCGATCGAACGCACCATGACCTTCGTGGCCAACGTGGCGCAGGCCACCGGCGACCCGTCCGTGATGGACAAGCTGGACAGCGACCAGGTGGTCGACGAGTACACCGCCGCCGTGGGCGGCCCTGCCTCGATCATCCGCAGTGACGACGCAGTGGCCAGGATCCGCGCAGACCGTGCGCAGCAGCAGCGCCAGCAGCAGCTGGCGGCGTCTGCCCAGCCGATGAAGGACGCCGCGCAGGCGCTGAAGACGGCCAGCGATACCGTGCCCGAGGAAGGCTCGGCGGCTCAGGCGCTGATCGATGCCATGCAGGGTGCCGCATGAAACGCCCCGGCATGGATCCGCGAGAGGACGAGCAGAGGAAGCTCGCCGACCGGCTGGCGGACATGCAGGACGCGCAGCTGCGCCAGGACGTGCGGACCGTTCTGGCAACGCCGGAGGGTCGGCGCATGGTGTGGCTGTTCGTCCAGGCGATGAACGTGGACGTCAGTGCGTTCAATCCCAATGCGATGACGCAGTCGCTGAAGATTGGTCGGCAGGAGGCTGGTCAGTGGTGGCTGCATGTGATCCGCGATAGCTGCCCGGAGCGTGAGGCACAGATGCGCGCCGAGGCCAACACAGAAGAGAAGCGGCTGCTGGCGCAGCTGCAGCAACCCGAGGAAGACGACGATGAGTGACACCAGCACCGAGACCAGCACACAAAATTCTGGCGCAGGCGGAGCTACGACCACCGCAACCGATACGCAGCAGGTTCCCGGCAGCAGCGCGCCGGCGGGATCCGAGGGCAGCGGCAACGGTGGTGACGCAACGGGCGGCGATGGCCAGCCGAACAAGGGCGAAGGCGGCGGCGATGCCGGCAAGCCCGAGGACGGTAAGACCAGCGCGGCACCGGAGCAGTACGGCCAGTTCAACCTGCCGGAAGGGTTCACCCTGGAAGGCGATCGACTGGGCGCGGCCACGCAGTTCTTCAAGGCCAAGGGCTGGACACAGGAGCAGGCCCAGGAGGCCGTCGACCTGTATACCCAGATGGCCGGGCAGGATGCGGCGGCGATGCAGCAGGCAATGGAAGCCCAGCGCCTGCAGCAGGTCGAGCAGTGGGGCGTGGATGCAAAGCAGCAGCTGGGCGCCAAGTACGACGAAACCGTCGGCCTTGCCACCACCGCGGTCAAGGCGATCAACGACCCTGAGCTGACCAAGGCGTTCAATGAGCTGGGCTGGGGCAACCACCCGACCATGATCAAGGCGTTCGCATTCTTCGGCGGTTTCCTCCGCGACAGCAAGGTGGATGGCCTGGGCGGTACCACTGCATCCGGTCCGAGTGCTTCCAGCGACCCGAAGTCGATCCTCTACGGCGGCTGATACCCGCCATGTACCACCCCATCAACCAGCCGCCGCAAGGCGGTTTTTTCGTATCTGGAGAGACCAACAATGTCGACCATCGGCAACACCTACCTGACCCTGGCGGACGTGTTCAAGCGGACCGACGCCGACAAGCAGATCGCTGCGGTGATCGAGCTGCTGGCGCAGGACAACCCGATCCTGCAGGACATGATCGTCAAGGAATGCAACGACGGCACGACGCACCTGACGACCGTTCGCACCGGCATCCCCGAAGGCACCTGGCGCATGCTGTACCAGGGCGTTCAGCCCACCAAGTCGACCACCGCACAGGTGCGCGACGCCACCGGCATGATCGAAGCATGGAGCGAGATCGACGAGAAGCTGGTGCGCATGACGGGCGACTCGGCCGGCCTGCGTCTGTCCGAAGCCCAGGCATTCCTCGAAGGCCTGAACCAGGGCGTGGCCACCTCGATGTTCTACGGTGACCAGGCCACCTCGCCGGCGAAGTTCACTGGCTTTGCCCCCCGCTTCAACAAGATCGCCACCAGCGGTTCGGGCGCCCAGATCGTCGACGCAGGCGGCACCGGCTCGGACAACACCTCGATCTGGTTCATCGTCTGGGGTGAGAACACCGTCCATGGCCTGTACCCGAAGGGCAGCAAGGCCGGCATCGATCGTGAGGACAAGGGCAAGCAGACCAAGACCAACGCGGATGGGTCGATCCTCGACGTGGTCCGCGAAAAGTTCCAGTGGGACATTGGCCTGTCGGTTCGCGACTACCGCTACGTTTCCCGCATCGCCAACATCGATGTGTCCGACGTGAAGGCCGGCAACGTGAAGCTGTACGACTTCATGCGCAAGGCCTATTACAAGCTGAAGCAGCGCCGCGTCATGGGTGGCCGTGCGGCCATCTACCTCAACACCGACATGCTGGAAGCGCTGGACGCGCTGGCCGCCAATGGCGGCACCACCGACAACTTCGTGCGCCTCACCCGCAAGGAGATCGAGGGCGAGGAAGTGCTGACCTATCGCGGCATCCCGCTGCGCGAGTCGGATGCGCTGCTGAACACCGAAGCCCGGGTCGTCTGATCCGCCGCCACTGAACCGGGCGCGCGGGCTCCGGCCCCGCTCCCTACCGCAATCCAAGGAGCAAACCACCATGATCTTCGATCAGCAGAACCTGTTCTCGAACGCACAGTCGGTGCTTGCGAGCGCAGTGTCCACCAACGTCATCGACCTGGGCGCCACTGGAACCGTGCAGGGCGAGGGCGCCCCGATCAAGCGTGACATTGGCCCTGGCACCCCGATCCCGCTGCGTGTGCAGGTAGTCGAGGCCTTCAACAACGCCACCAGCCTGCAGGTCGAGCTGCAGGTCTCGGCCACCGAGAACTTCGCCGCTCCGGTTGTCGTCGGCTCGCAGACCAAGCTGCTGGCCGATCTGGCTGCCGGTTCGGTGTTCGGCGGCCTGTACTACGTGCCGCGGGGTACCAACCTGCGCTATGTCCGCCTGAACTACACCCTGGCGGGCACCGCGCCGACCACGGGCAAGGTCACCGCGGGCATCGTCGCCGGCCACCAGGAGAACAACCTGTGACCGGCCTGCGCGTGCGCGCGACCCGGCGCGGCTTCTTCGGTCAGACCCGCGAGGCGGGCGACGAGTTCGAGATCGCCAGCAAGGAACAGCTGGGCTCCTGGATGGAGCAGATCGGTGGCAAGGCCGTGGCCGAGAAGTCGGCGCCGCCGGCGGACCCGTTCCTGGCCCGCAACGCTGACCTGATCAAGGCGGACCTGGCCGGTCTGGAGGTCGAGCAGTTGGCCGCATACCGCGAGCAGGAAGCTGCCGCTGAGAAGCCCCGCAAGGGCGTGATCGAGGCGATCGACGCGGCCGTGGCCGAGAAGTCGGCGAACGCTTGACGGCAACCATAGGGGGCGCCTTCGGGCGCCCCCGCTATCGGAGCGGCATATGACCTCCCAGGTCCAAATCTGCAACCTGGCCCTGGGCAAGCTGGCCCAGGACATCACGATCACCTCGCTGACCGAGCGCTCCAAAGAAGCGCGCGTGTTCTCGCGCCTGTGGGAGCCGATGCGCGACCTGGTGCTGGCCGACCGTCTGTGGCCCTGGGCCATGAAGGCCCAGCGCCTGGCGGTTGCCGCAGAGGCGCCGATGCCGGGCTGGAAGATCCGCTACGCGCGCCCGTCGGACTGCATCACAGTGCTGGCCATCACCGACGACCAGGGCATGCGCGCTAGCCGCCGGCTGTCGCGCTGGTGCGAGCCGCAGTTCCGCCAGTGCCACGGCATCCAGTTCGAGCAGGCGATGGGCACGGATGGCACGTCGCTGCTGTGCGACCGGGCCGAGGCGTATCTGATCTACGTTGCCCGCGTGGAAGACCCGGAGCGCTACCCGGCGCACTTCGTGGATGCGCTGGCCTGCAAGCTGGCCGAGGAAGGCGCGCCGGCGATCATCGGGGCCAATGGGTTCTCCAACAAATCCGGCCTGAAGCAGCTGTACCAGCTCGCGCTCAGCCAGGCCGCGGCGCACGACTTCAACGAGGCCGACGAGGACGAGCGCCAGCCGTCCATGGCCCAGATGGCGAGGGCCTGACCATGGCACGTCTGCTGCAACCGAGCATGTCCGGCGGCGAGCTGTCGCCCGGGCTCCAGGGTCGCGTCGACATGGTGCGCTACGCCATCAGCCTGAAGACCTGCCGCAACGTCATCACCAAGCCCACCGGTGGGGCTGAGAAGCGTCCGGGCTATCTCTTCCGCGGCGGTGCCAAGCACAACGAACGCGCCACGCGCTTCATCCCGTTCATTTACTCGACCACGGTCAAGTACGCGATCGAGATGGGCGACGGGTACATGCGGTTCTGGGTAGGCGGCGCGCTGCTGCGCAATGGGGCGGGGGACATCGTCGAGGTGGCCACGCCCTACACCGGCGAGGACATCTACAAGGTGCGGCACACGCAGTCGGCCGACGTGCTGTTCCTGGTGCACCCGTGGATCCCGCCGAAGGAGCTGCGCCGCCTTGCCGTCGACCAGTTCGAACTGCGCGACTTCGAGTACCGGCGTGGTCCATTCCGCCCGTTCAACAACGACGAGGCCGCTCTGCTGGCGGTGTCCGGTACCCAGGGCGTGGTGACCGTGACCACCAACGTGCCGACCTTCACCGCGGAGATGGTCGGGTCGCTGCTGTATGCCGAGGAAAAGGAACTGCGCTCGGTGAAACCCTGGGTGGCGGCGGAGAAGAACGTGCCGCTGGGTGCCCTCCGCCGGAGCGACCAGAAGGTCTACCGGTGCGTGAGCGTCCCCGTGGTGACCGGCCTGGAAGGAACGCCGTACTACGTCTGCGGCAGCGTGCGCCCCGTGCACGACAGCGGCCGTGCGTTCGACGGCCCGCAGGACGTGAAGTTCGACAACGTCAACGACTACGCCGTCGGGGTCGAATGGGAATACGTGCATGGCGGGTTCGGAATCATGAAGATCACCGCGTTCACCAGCGCGTTCGAGGTCACCGCCACGGTGATCGAGCGGATCCCGGACAGCATCGTGGGCAACGTGCCACCGCCGGTGGCCGGTCCGTGGACGTTCAACGGCGACGGCACCACAAAACAGTTCTCCATCCCAGGCGCGACCAGCAGCAGCTACCTGGACTACCAGGTCAAGATCGACGGCGTGCCGGTTCAATCCAATCCGTACTACCCGGGTGGCAGCGGCACTGGCGGCACCAGTGGTGGCGGTATCGGTCGCGGCGGCAACGTCGCGCAGGAGGCGCAGTAATGGCACAGGGCTGGACGATCGATCCCGGCGCGGACCTGATCAACTTCTACGAGGCACCGCCGACCGGCACCAACAACATCGTGGTGACGCAGTACGCGGCCGGCGCTGTCGGTGGAACCGACGTCTGGGCTGTCGGCGCATGGTCGTATCGCTACGGCTACCCTGGGGAGGTCGAGTTCTTCGGCGACCGCCTGTGGTTCGCCGGCAGCCCTGGCGATCCGCAGACCGTGTGGGCGTCGAACATCGGCGATTACCCCAACTTCGGCCGCAGCTCGCCGATCGTCGACAGTGACGCGGTGTCGTTCACGATCAACGCGCGCCAGGTGAACGCGATCCGCGACCTGGTGCCGCTGGACAGCCTGCTGGTGCTGACCACCGGCGGCGAATGGAAGGTCACAGGCGGGCAGGATTCAGTGGTGACGCCCAGCACCATCGGGATCAAGCCGCAGTCCGCCTATGGCACTGGCGACCTGCAAGCGCGGGTCCTGGGCGAGTCGGCGGTGTTCCTGCAGGCGCAGGGCCAGCGCGTGCGTGATCTGGCCTACCAGTTCGAGAAGGACGGCTTCCGCGGCAATGAGATCAGCATTTGGGCCGACCACCTTGTGCAGGGCTACACGTTCCGCGGCATCGAATACAGCACGGCGCCCTGGCCGATTCTGTGGATGCCGCGCACGGACGGTGTGCTGATCGGCTGCACGTATATGCCCGAGCAGGAGGTTACCGGCTGGCACCCGCATGAAACCGACGGCGAGGTGCTGGACGTCTGTTGCCTGCCCGGCGAGATCGAGACCGAGGTCTACCTGCTGGTGCGCCGCTTGATCAATGGCGAGTGGGTCCAGTACGTGGAGCAGATGGCGCCGACCCGGTACGACGATCCGATCGACTGGAAGTATGCGGACAGCCTGCTGACCTACGACGGCCGGCGCCCGAACGGCTCGCCCATGACGCTGACCAGCACCGATGGGTGGAACGAGGGCGCCGTGATCACCGCCACCACCGGCACTGCGATCTTCAGCGGGGCAGGCGACGTGGGCAACATCCTGCGGCTGGCGATTGGCGATATCCATGTGCGCGTGCGGGTCATGGCCGTGGTGTCGTCCACGGTGGCGACGGTGGAGTCGATCGGCTCGGTGCCGCTGGCGTTGCGCGGCGTCGCTGTGCAGGACTGGACCTACCAGCGCTCGACGATCGCCGGCATGGGCCACCTGGAGGGCAAGGGCGTGGTTGCCCTGGTCGATGGCAACGTGCAGAAGGACCTGCAGGTGGTCGACGGCCAGGTGCAGTTGCAGCGCCCGGGTGGCGTGGTGCACATCGGCCTGCCGTACACCGCCCACATCGAGACGCTGGAGGTCAATGCCAACGGTGGCGACCCGCTGCGTCCGATGAAGAAGCTCGCCTTCGAGGTCGCGCTGCTGGTGCGCAACACCCGCGGCGTCTACGTGGGTACAACGTTGGACACGCTGGATCCCATCGCACAGCGCGATTTTGAGGACTACGACGAGCCGACGGCCCCATACACGGGCGTTCTGCGCAAGAACATGTCCTGCCGATGGGGAGTGCACAGCGGTCATTTCCACATCATCAGCGACGACCCGCTGCCGATGGAGATCCTGTCCCTGATGCCACAGGTGGTGGCGTCCTGATGAAGATCACCGCAGAGCTGGTGCCGGCAGAGGCCGGCCACATCGAGGCGATCGCATCGGCGGCAAGGCCGGCAGACGTGGCCGAACTGTGGGCATGCGCTCGCACCACGCCGGCGGAGGCCCTGCAGCGCGGCCTGGCCGGAAGCGCTGAGGCGTGGACGGCGATGGTGCGCGGCGTGCCGGTGTGCATGTTCGGGGCCACCCCTTACTCGATTCTCGGCGGCATCGGCACGCCTTGGATGGTCGGCTCGACGGGGCTTAACCCGCTGTCGGTCCAGAAGGAACTGCTGCGCTTGTCGCGACCGGCCCTGGCCAGGATGCAGCAGGCGTTCCCCTCAATGCTGTTCAACGTGGTCGACCAGCGCAACGAGGCCGCCCAGCGCTGGCTGCATTGGCTGGGCTTCCACTTCCTCGCGCCGGTGCCGGTCGGACCGGACAGCGCCCCTTTCCTCCCGTTCTACTGGAGCGCATAACGTGTGCAATCCCGCCATCGCCCTTTTGGCGACAACCCTGGTCACCGGCGCGTATCAGGCCGATGTCCAGCGCAAGCAGGGCCAGGCCAACGCGCAGGTGGCCGAGAACAACGCATTGCTGGCCCAGCAAGAGGCCGACGCGAGCAACGCGCTGGCCACTCGCGAGATGGAGCAGCAGGCATGGCGCACGCGGATTGCGCTGGGGCAGCAGCGCGCCGCGATCGCCGCCAACAACATCGACCCGACGCTCGGGACGCCGGCGGAGATCCTGGGCGAAACCGCACTGTTCGGTGAGGTCGACCAGCAGACCATCCGTATGAACGCTGCGCGCCAAGCATGGGGATTCAATGCACAGGCCCAGAACCAGCGGACGCAGGGAGAGCTGGCCCGCTGGAGCGGCAACGCACAGGCGACCGGCACGATCCTGGGATCGCTCGCCAGTGCGGCCAGCATGGGTTTTGGAGGCATGGGTGGCGCCGGTGCTGGAGGCGTCGGTGGAAACCTGTCCGGGCAGGCCAACGCCATCACCATGCGCAACAACGCGCGCATCTCGCGCGGCTGGGGGCTGTGACATGGCGACCCTGATCCCCCGCACCAGCGGGCCGCAGGTCGAGGCCCAGCTGGGTCCGCAGGTCCGCAACACCGCACAGGTCGACCTGTCCCCGCTCAGCCGTACCGCAGGTGCCGTCGGCCAGGCGGCGGCCGACCTGTTTCAGCAGCAGAAGCAGCGCGCCGACCTGACGGCGGTCATGGAGGCACGCCGCGAGCTGTCGGACTGGGAGGGCGCCACCTTCAACCCGGCCAATGCCGACGGCATCGCCAAGTACCAGGGGAAGAACGCGCTACAGGCGCACGACGCGCTGCTGGGCGATCTCGATCAGCGCGTGTCGGTAATCCGCAGCCGGCTGTCGCCGGAGCAGCAGCAGCGGTTCGACCAGGTGTCGTTCTCGTTCCGCGACTCCGTTCAGGGCCGCCTCAACAGCTACGCCGACCGCGAGTACAGCGCCTATGAGGCCAACGAGCGCAAGGCGACGATCGACAACATCGGACAGGACGCCGTCAGCGCCGGCATGTCCGGCGACTTCGGGCTGGCCGACGTGCGGCTGCAGGAAGCCGTGGGCATCGCCAGCGCCGCCTATCAGACGCAGGGCATGGGCGCGGAAGCGATCAAGGCCAGCGAGCGCGGCATCGTATCGTCCGTGCGCAAGCAGACGGCTGCGGCGATGGCCACCCGCGACCCGTTTGCGGCAGAGGACTACTACCACCGCTACGCGGACCAGATGACGCCGGAGGACCGCGCGCAGGTCGAGCGCACGCTGTACCCGGTGGTGAAGGACCGCGCGGCCTATGAACTGGCCCAGTCGCTGGCCGATGGCCGCGGTGCGGTCGAACCGTTGCCGGCGCCAGCGGCAAGGGGCACACCCTCTGCAGCAATCGCCAAGGCGATCGATGATGCCGCGAAGGCCGAGGGGCTGGACGCAGCAGGTCGCGCGGATCTGTATGCGCTGGCCGAACAGGAATCGGGATTCCGCGCCGACGCCGTCAACCCTGAAGTGCTGGATGACGGCGACCAAGCCACCGGTCTGTTCCAGTACCGCGCCACCAGCGCCGGCGGCATCGACCGCAAGGACGCTGCGGCGTCTGCTCGTCGCGCAGCGCGTGAGTACAAGGAACGGCTGGCCAAGGGCGGCCGGGCGTTCGCCATTGCCGCTCATTTCGCTGGAGAGGGTGGGGCCGATGCGGTGGTGAACCGTGGCCGCTCAGCGCAGAACCCCAAGACGGCGCTGTACGTGCGGCAGGTGATGGGCCGCTCCGCGCGGTGGGCGTCGTCCGCGGGGCAGGGTGCAACACCGGGAACGCCGGCCGCTGCCGCTGCGACGGCCGCACCGTCGACGCTGGCCGATGCCATTGCTGCGATCCCGCGCACCATGCCGCCGGACCAGCGGGCTGCAGCCGAGGGCTACCTGCGCGACATCTACGCGCAGCGCAAGGACAGGCTGGAGCAGGCGAAGAAGGCTGCGGCCATGTCGATCTACGACAAGGTGGCTGCCGCCGGCGCCAGCGTGCCGCTGTCGCAGGTTCTGGCTCCGGCCGAACTGGCGCTTGTGGGTCAGGATTCCAGCCTGTCCGAGTCGATCAACCGCTACCGGAAGCTGGTCGCCGAGGGGGCCGTGGTCCAGGACGACCCGGCCACGGTAGACGAGCTGCAGCGCATGCAGGCTCTGCGTCCGACCGAGTTCGCGAAGCTCCCGCTCGGCCAGTACGCCGACAAGCTCAGCGGCAAGACGCTGAAGGCCTTCGCCGAGGACCAGACCACTGTGAACGACCCAGCCAAGCGTGCCGATTGGATGAACGAGAAAGACCGGCGCGAACGTGGCTTCCAGATGCTGGGCATCGGTTCGGAAGGGGACGCCGTGGGCGACGGCGCCAGTAAGAAGAACGAACCGAGGGCGGCACTGCGCGGCGAGTTCACGATTGCCTATCAGAACGCGCAAACGGCGTTCATCCAGTCCACCGGCAAGAAGCCCACCCCTGAGCAGGCGGACGTGCTGCTGTCGGCCACGGCGAAGCAGTTTGCCCAGAACCTGCAGTCTGGCCGTCTCGGCGCGATCCAGGAGAAGGACGGCAAGTTCAAGAACAACCCGAAGGTGAAGGTGGGTCTCTACAGCAGCGCGGCGCAGTTCGACCTGCAGGTGAGCCAAGCCGACCGCGACGCGGTGCGGAGCGCATACGCCGATAAGTACGGCCGTCCCCCAACCGACGCCTGGGTCACCCAGTACCTCGCCCGCAAGAGCCAAGGAGCCAAGAAGTGATCGACAACGTGCTGGAAGGCTTCGACGAACTGTCGGACGAGATCGAGAACAACCGGCAGGTGACTCTGCGCAGTGCCTACACCGGCACCAGCCAGAAGCCAGAAGAAGCCGCGCGCGCGAACCAGCTGTCGGACCAGCTTGGCCAGCCCTTCGGTGTAGTGGCGGCGAACCTTGCCGACTACGAGCAGGACGCGCGCCGGCAGGAGATCGACGACGCCGGCCGCGCGTCGCCCCACGTGGGCGATTTCCTCAGCGATCCGCGCCGCATGGCGCTGGCCAGCGATGAGGCCCCGAAGCTGGCCACCTATGCCAACTCGCTGGTGACCGGCGAGGCCCGCGCGACTGCAGAGCCGAATATCCTGGAGCAGGTCATCGGCGGCATCGTCAGCGGCTGGCAGCGCGGCAAGGCGAATGCACTGGCACTGCTGCCGGATGGTCCGGCGGTGATGGACCCCGTGACGGGCCGCCTGACCACGGATCGCTCGGCCGAGGAAGCGGCACTGCGCGCAGACCTGGAACGCAAGGCGCAGGCTGCGGAGGTGACCAGCGCCAGCACCACCCGTGGTTTCGAGGCCTTCGACCGGGCGAACAAGGCGGGCAGCTTCAGCGGTGCTGTGCGGGAGCTGGCCGGCGGCGGCAGCGACACACTGGGCGCCATTGCGGTCACGCTGGGGCAGTCCATCGGTATGGGCGCCCCGGGTCTGGCACTGACCGCAGCCACTGGCGGCGGTAGCCGCGTGGTGACGGCTGCCTCTGCCGGTACCGGTTCGGGCCTGACCGAGTTCGGCGCCAGCATCGCCGACGCCATGCAGGACGCGAAGGTCGACCCGACCGACGCCTACGCCGTTGGCCAGTTCCTGCGCGACCCGCAGAAGATGGCCGCCGCGCGCGACAAGGCGGCCAAGCGCGGCGTGGCGATCGGCGTGTTCGACGCGCTGACTGCCGGCGTGGCGGGCCACTTCATCAACAACGCCCGACGCAGCGCGTCCTCGGCGATCCTGCGCACCGGCGCCGAGGCCGGCGTCCAGCTGGGTGGCGGAGCGGCCGGCGAGGCCACGGCGCAGCTGCTGACCGAGGAACGCCTGAAGTGGGGCGACATCATCATGGAGGGCCTGGCCGAGGTCCCCACCGGTGCGGTCGAGGTGCACGCCAACTACCGTGCTGCGCGCGCGTCCGGGCAGGTGCGGTGGATCAACGAGCGCCTGGACCAGGTGATGCAGTCGGGCCAGAGCAACGACCGGCTGCGCGCTGCCACCGAGCTTGCCGGCGAGCTGAAACTGGGGGAACGCTCGCCGGAGGACATGAAGGCGCTGACGGCGCAGGTGGCCGGCGAAGACGCGCGCGTGTATCTGGACGCTGACCAGGCGCAGACGCTGTTCCAGTCCGCACCGCAGGTACTGCAGGACATGGTTGGCGGCGAGTCGGCGCTGGCCGAGCAGCTGGCGACCGGTCAGGTCGTGATCCCAATGGCCGAGTGGATGGCTGCTGTCCCGCGGCTGCCGAACCGCGACGAGATCCTGCGCAACGCTCGCACGACCGCAGACGGGTTGTCGCCCGCGGAGCTGGAATCGCTCGACATCGATGCGATGGCCCGCGAGCTTGGCGTGCCGCTAGACGCGCCGGCACCGGACCAGGCCGCAGCGAATGCCCGCGCGCAGGTGCAGCAGTCGGTCATGGCGCAGCTGGTTGGAACCGAGCGCTACACCCCGGCCCAAGCCGAGAGCCAGGCACAGTTGTGGGGCGCGATGTTCGGCCGCCTGGGCGAGGTCACGGGGCAGGATCCGGTGGCGCTGTACGAACGCTATGCCGCCGGCATCGAGGCAGCCGAGGCGCCGGCAGAGGGCGGCGAGAACCAGCCGCGCACGCTGATGCAGCGGGGCATGGATGCGCTGCGCAGCCTGTTCGGCCGGCCGCAGGTGGCCACCGACGGCCGCGGCCAGCAGACCATCGAGCGTTATGGCAGCGCCTATGTGCAGCGCGCCGGCCAGTGGCTGCTGGCGGACGAACGGGGGCAGGCGCGCGATTTCCTGACGCTGGGCCAGGCCCGCACCGAGGCCGAACGCACCGGCGGCGAGATCGTGCAAGACGACCCGATTGACGGTCAGCGGCAGACCTGGAGCGTGGCGCTGCCGGATACCGCTGCGCGCGAGGTGCTGGCCGGAGACATCCTGTTCCAGCCGACCCGCACTGACGAAGTGCCCACCGGCCTTGCCCCCGATACGCCGGTGCCGGTGATCGAACTGGAGCCCACCACCGGCAACCCGGCCGAGTGGTTCACCGAGTCGAACGAGCTGATGCGCACGCAGCAGGACGGCACCGAGGTCACCGCACCGGATGGGCAGCCCGTGCGCTTCGCATCCCGCGGCCGGAAGAAGGTCATGTCCAAGGGCCGCCGTGACCCGCTGCGCCAGGCGGTCGCACGGGAGCTGCCGGCGCTGGTGGAGTCGGCCCCAATCCACGCCACCTCGGTCGACACGGACGACAAGACGGTTTCCTACGCCTACGCGGCATCGGCGGTCCAATACGACGGCCAGGTCTACCCGGTTCGCTTGGTCTACAGGGTGGGTAACGACGGTGTCCGCCGCGCCTACGATTTCGAGGGCTTTGAAATAGGAAACCCCGACGGCCTCGGCAGCGAAGCGCTGCGCCAATCGGGGTCTGACGTCGGTGCCATGGAGCGGGCCGGCACGGCCGAGTCCGAGTTGCGTACCCGCGGTCTGCCGACGTCGGGGCTGACGCTATCAGAGGTCCTGCCGGCTTTCAACGCCCGGCCGTTCTTCCAGTCGTCTGAGGCGGCCCCCCGGGGGCAGATTCAGATTGGCCAGGGCCGGTCGATGCAGATCAGCCTGTTCAGGGGGGCGGACCTGTCCACCTTCCTGCACGAATCGGGGCACTTCTTCCTGGAGGTCTACCGCGACTTGGCCACGGCAGAGGACGCTGCCCCCCAGCTGCGCTCCGACCTGGACGCATTGCTGAAATGGTTCGGTGTCGAGTCGGCGGACCAGATCGGCGTCGATCAGCACGAACAGTTCGCCCGGGGCTTCGAGGCCTACCTTGGCGAGGGCAGGGCGCCGACGCCTGAGCTGCAGTCCGTTTTCAGCCAGTTCAAGCAGTGGATCCTCGGCGTCTACCGCAGCCTGCGGAATCTGGACGTGGAGCTGACCGACGAAGTGCGCGGCGTGTTCGACCGCATGCTGGCCAGCCAGGAAGAGATCGATGCGGCGCAGGCCCGGGTCGGCTTCGAGCCCATCGCGCTCGACCTGGCCGAAGCGCAGGCGCTGGGCATGACCGAGCGGCAGTTCGCGGACTATCAGGCGCAGGTGGCCGCCGCGCGCGAGCAGGCTGAGGCTGACCTGATGGCGCAGCTGCAGGAAGCCGATGCACGCGCCCGGGAGCGCTGGTGGAAGGACGAGCTGGCCAACATCCGCAGCGAGGTAGAGGCGGAGGTCGAGGCCACGCCGATCGTGCGCGCCTACCGCGTGCTGACCGGGCGCAAGGAAGCCGCCGGCGAGCCCGTGCCGGAGCAGCTGCAGGGCCTGAAGCTGGACCGCGCGGTGCTGGCGGCGACCTACGGCGATGGCCTGCTGGGCAAGATGGGCCGGGTCTACGCGCGCAAGGGCGGAACCCATCCCGAAGAGGTGGCAGCCATGCTGGGCTTCACATCCGCCGACGAGCTGGTGCAGGGCCTGTGGACGGTACGGCAGACCCTGGCCGGCGTGAACGCGGAGGCCGATGCGCGGATGCAGGCGCGCCACGGCGACCCGATGACCGACGGAACGCTGCCGCAGCGGGCCCTGGATGTGGTTCACGGCAGCCGCAAGATCCAGCTGCTGGAGCGGGAGCTGGGTGTACTGGCAGACCTGGCCAAGGAGCCCCGGCCGAACCGGCGCGAGCTGAAGGCCGTTGCGCAGGCGCTCCTGGCTGAGAAGACCGCGCGCCAGATCCGACCGAACGAATACCTGGTAGCCGAGCGAAAGGCTGCCCGCGCGGCGGCGCAGGCGGCGGCCAAGGGGAAGTTTGCCGATGCCCTGCAGGCGAAGCGGCAGCAGGCCCTGAACGCCGTTCTGTTCGCCGAAGCCCGCGCTGTGCAGCAGGAGGTCGAGTCGAAGGTTGGCTACATCCGCCGGCAGATGACCCCGCAGGCCCGCGAGCGGCTGGGCAAGGCGGGCGCCGACTACCTGGAAGCGATGGACACCATCGCCGACACCTACGAGTTCCGCGACGTGTCCGGCCGGGCCGTTGCGCGCCGCCAGAGCCTGCGGCAGTGGGTGGAAGCCCGCCAGGCCGAGGACGACCTGACCGCCGTAAGCGATGCGCTGCTGGCCCGGGTCGAAGCGGAAAGCGTGACGAACTATGCCGATTTGCCGATTACCGAGTTCCGCGAGCTGCACGACGCGGTGACCAACATCGCGCGGCTGGCCAAGCTGAAGAACAAGCTGCTGAGCAACAAGGACCAGCGCGACTGGGAGAGCGCGCAGGCGGAGCTGGCCGGCGCCATCCGCGGTGCGATCGCCGAAGGTAGGCCGCTGCCGCTCTCGGATGCGGACCTGACGGCGATGCAGAAGGTGGGCGCGACCTACACCGGCCTGATGGACTGGGTGCTGCGGCCGGAGACGGTGGTCGAGTGGTTGGACGGCGGCGAGACCGGGCCGTGGCACGACTTCCTCTGGAACCAAGCCGAGGCAGCGCAGCAGCAGCGGATTGAGTTGCGCAACCGCGTCGGCGGCATGCTGGAGCAGACCATGAAGGCCCTGACCCCGGCGCAGCGGGCGGACCTGAACCGACTGGTGTACGTGCCGAGCCTGGGGCGCTCGCTGTCGAAAAACACGATCGTGGCCGTGGCCCTGAACATGGGCAACGCTGGCAATCGCGACAAGCTGATGCGCGGCGGATTCATCGGCAAGAACGCCGAAGTGGTTCAGTTCACCCCGCAGAACATCGCGGAAATGCTGAGTCACCTCACGCCGGCGGACGCACAGATGGTGCAGGGCATCTGGGATGCGGTGAACAGCCTGTGGCCGGACATCGTGGAGCAGCAGCGCCGACTGTCGGGTGTCGCGCCTGAGCAGGTCGAGCCGATGCCGCTGATCTTCACCGCGGCCGATGGCTCGACAGTCAGCCTGCGCGGCGGGTACTACCCGGCGGTGTACGACCCGCGGGCAGGCGCCGGCGGCGTCAAGCAGGCGCGCGCGGCCGAGGAACAGATCATGGGCGGCACCTTCAGCCGCGCCATGACGAGTAAGGGGCACACGAAGGAGCGCACCGGGTATGCAGCGCCGATGCTGTTGGACTACCACCGTGTGCTGTCGCGCCACCTCAATGACGTGATCACCGACGTCTCCCACCGCGGCTACGTGAAGCAGGCGCTGCGGGTGCTGGAAGACCAGGAGCTGAAGAACCTGATCCAGCAGCGGCTGTCGGAGGGCGCCTATCACGCGCTCTACGGGAGCGTGAAGAACGCGGTGCGCGGCGCATCGGTGTCGGAACCCGGCTCCAGCATGGCCGAGAAGATCGGCGACGCCGTCCTGACGAACACTGCAGTGGCCGCACTGGGCTTCCGCCTGCCGCTGGTGTTCGCCAACACCGTGGTGGCGCCGATCCAGGCGGCGGCGCGCGTTGATCCGAAGTACCTGGCCACCGGTTACGCGGCGTACTACCGCAACCCCGGCAAGATGACCGAGATGATTCACTCGCTGTCGCCCTTCATGGAGGAACGCGCCAACTCGCTGGATTCGTCGTATCAGGTGGTGCTGGGCAAGCTGTCGGGGAAGCGTGGCATTCGCGCGGCGGCTATGAAGATGGCCATGGAGGTGCATCGCTGGACGGTGCCGCTGGCCGAGCGCGCGATCTGGCTGGGGCGCTACCAGCAGGCACAGGCGCAGGGCGCCAGCGTCGACGAGGCTGTGCGCCTGGCCGACAAGTCGATCCGCACCACCCAGCAGGCCGGCGCACCGAAGGACCTGAGCGCCGCCGAGCGCGACCCGCGCTACAAGTGGGTTCGCATGTTCATCGGCCCGATGATCATCATGAACAACCGTTTGCAGGAGTCGGGTTTGCGCGGCTTGTACCTGGGGCGCGTGCAGTCGCCGGCGCGCGCGCTCGGCACGTGGTTGTCGGCCGGTGTCCTGTCCAACGCCGTGTTCGAACTGCTGATGATGCGTGGCCCTGACGGTGGGGACGACGACGAGAAGGGCTGGGACGACTGGGGCAGCTGGCTTGCGCGGAAGACGCTGCTGTTCCCGTTCCAGACCATCCCGCTGCTGCGTGACGTTGCCGGCGGCATCGATGCGGCGATCGAGGGCAAGCCGAGCATGGGCCGACCCAACCCGATCGTGGACGCCGGTGTCGCGCTGGCAAAGTTCGGCCAGGCCGCGTGGAAGGAGGGCAGGGACTGGGTTGCCGACGATGACGAGCCCGACGCCGAGAAGCTGATCAAGACCGGCGTGCGCGCAGCTGGCCCGCTGACTGGCATCCCCAGCAACCAGATGCTGACCACCGGTGAATACCTCTACGACGTGGGCACTGGCCAGTACACCCCGGACAACCCAGCAGAGGCGGCCGCATACCTCATGTATCGCCGACCCAAGGACGAGCAGTAATCGACCACACCCAGCCCCGCAGAAGCGGGGCTTCTTCTTTCTGGAGCCGATGCACCCATGACCATTTCCGCCAACGACCGCCGTAAGACCTACGTGGGGAACGGCGTCGCTACCGCGTTCCCCGGGCCGCGCGCATTCCTGGCCTCGCATATCCAGGTGTTCACCGGCACGCATCCGGTATACAGCCTGGTGCCGCCATCGCAGTACACGGTGACCGGACTGCGGGCGAACACCAGCACGATCACCTTCAATGCCGCCCCTGCGCTGAACCTGGACATCCTGGTCCTGCGCACGGTGCCGATGGACCAGCCGGCCGACATCACCAACCAGGGTGCGTTTCTGCCGGAGATCCACGAAGACGCCTTCGACTACCGTGTGATGCAGCTGCAGCAGCTGCTCGATAGCGGCATGCAGCTGATACAGGACCCGGAGAGCGGTGAGTTCGTATGGGACGCCAAGGGCAGCCGCATCATCAGGGTGGGCGATGCGAAGGGCGATGCCGATGCGGTGAACTTCCGCACCGTGCTGGTGCTGATCGAACAGATCCAGAACGGCGGCGGGTCGGTAGGTATAGCGCCGAAGTTCTGGCCGTTTGAGGGCGATGGCGAGGTGACCGACTTCCCGCTGGCAGGTGCCGACGTGCTGGATCCCCTGTTCTATGACACGGCGCTGGAGAAGACGGCCGGGGCTGGGGACTACCTGGTATCGAAGCCCGGCGACTTCCAGATTCTGCCTGGCGGCGAGGGTGTGGCTCCGGCAATTCGATTCACGACGGCGCCAGCCGATGGGCAGCGAGGCTTTACCACCCTGCGCGGTTATGCCCGGCCTTGGATCGGTGAAACCCCGATCTACACAGTCGCGCCGCGCATCGTGAGCGTCACCGGCAACACGACCTTGGCCGGCGACATGCACAACACGCTGATCCTCGCCAACTCGCCCAATCCGATTACGATCACGATCCGCGCCAACACGGGCAGCGCGATCGACTGGAAGGAGGGGCAGTTCTTCTCGGTCCAGCAGGTGGGCGTCGGTCAGGTCACGCTGGCGATCGAGGGCGGAGGGCAGCTGTCGGTGCCGGATCTCTTCCAGCCGAAGTCGCGTGCGAGAGGATGCATCTTCAGTGCAACCTGCACAGCGCCCGATGCCGACGCGTGGTCAACTGCCGGTGATCTGCTGCGAAGCGCCGCAAACCCCGACCTGCAGTCGTTTGTCCTACCCGATCGATCTGCCCTCATCGGGACGAACATTACAGCCGGAACGGGGAAGGGCTCGCTGGTCCTGCCCTATGGTGTGGCGCTGTCGCCGGTGGCGCAGCGCGGCATCTACGCCAGCTTGTCAGAAGCGCAGGCCACCGGTGTGCCGCTGACGGTCGACGTGAAGCGAAACGGCACCAGCATCCTCAACGTGAAGCTCACGTTCGACAACGGCGAGCGTTCTACGCTGACCGCCGCGTTGCCGCCGACGTTTGTCCCTGGCGGCGACCTGCTGGCTGCCGGCGACGAAATCACGATCGATGTCCAGCAGGTAGGCACGGCCGGCGCCAAGGGCCTGCAGGTGTACCTGGTCGGCCAGAGGTCCAGCTGACATGTCGGCGCGCATCTACGACCGGCCGGACCTCGATCAGCGCAGTCGGCTGCTGCCGCTACTGGTGGTCGGCGACCTGCCGAAGGCACTGCCGTTCGTGGCCTACGAGGGGCGCCTGCAGATTTACAACGCCGTGGGCGGCTGCACGGTGCGCCAGATCGACGGCGACCGGCTGCCGCCAGGCCACCAGCTGTACGTCGACCAGGCCACGAAACAGGTGGTGCTGACCTGGCCGGCGTACCAGGCCGGCGCCGCGCCGATCGCCAATCCTGGTTTCGAAAGCGGCCCGACCGGCTGGGACACCGGCGCGGGCTGGGTGATCGCAACGGAGAACCCGCCGACCGGGCAGTGGGCCGCGGGATACAACAACAACCGCGGTGAGTCGATCATTTCCAGCACGTCGCGGTATGAGGTCTATCCAGGGCAACGCACCGCGGCGAAGTGCAAGGTGCGCCAGGGTGCGTCGGCCGAGGGCAACGCCGGCGCCTCGGTCCTGCTCGAGTACCGGGACCAGGATGGCCAGGTTGTCGGCCGGGTAGAAGGCAACCGGGTCATGTCGGCCAGCAAGAACCGGGTGTACGACTCCAACGTGGTCGGCATCGCGCCCGCCGGCGCCGCCACAATCAACATTGCCGGCAACGGCATCCGCTACCGCGAAAACAAGATCCTGTTCGTCGACGACTTCGAATGGGATCACACCGTCGCGGCCGTCGGCCTGGACCATGAGGCCGAGTACCGCCTGACCCTGCAGGTCAGTGACTCCGCCGGCCGCACTGCGATCTGGCGCGGCTTCATCGGCGACCACTCGGTGTTCTTCACCAGCAAGCCCTATGCGATCGGCGTCATCGAAGAACTGTCCAGCAGCCTTGCGGTCGACGGCGGTGGTATCCGGGTGCCGCCGCAGGTTTCGTATGTCGAGGGTGTGGCTCCGAGCCTGGTGATCGTGTCGGGCGAGATGCGCACACCGTTGCAGACGTACCTGATCCCGCCCGAAGGCGTGGACCCCAGCCTGCAGATCCTCAGCGGCGAACTTCGCCAGCTGCTGCGCGGCTACACGATGGTGCCAGAGGGTGTCGATTCCGGCCTGGCAATCCTCTCCGGCACGCTGGCCCAAGTGCTGATTACCACCACCATGGCGCCTGAAGGCGTCGACGCATCCATGTCCATTACCTCGGGAACCCTCGCATGAACGCTCGAAACAACGTCGTTGAACTGAACATTCCGCATGCCGTGGCCGGCCGCTTCAAGATTGAGGCGTTCAAGGTCGACGCACAGGGGGAAGAGATCCAGGGCTCGCGCCGACTGGCTGCCGACTGGTTCGACAACTTGGTCGTCGACGCCGGCCTGGATCGTATGGGTAGCAATAGCGACTACCTCAGCACCTGCATTGTTGGCTCTGGCAGCGCAGCCCCAGCGTTCGGGGACACTCAGCTGCAGTCCCGGGTGGCCAGCACTACCGCGATCAACTCGGACACCAACGGCATGGTGGTGTCCCCGCGCTACGGCTGGAAGCGCAAGACGTTCCGGTTCGCGGCCGGTGCTGCGGCGGGCAACCTATCCGAGGTCGGCATCGGCTGGTCCTCGACGGCGGTTTTCAGCCGAGCGCTGATCCTCGACGGTGGTGGCAATCCGACCACCATCACGGTGCTGAGCGACGAAGTGCTTGACGTCACCTACGAGCTGCGCGCCTACGTGAATGAGGCGGACGTGAGCTTCAACGTCGTTATCAGCGGCGTCACCTATGCGTGTGTGTTGCGCCCGGCCAACATCGGTGGCAACCAGGGCCTGCAGCTCGGCGACGCCATCACCATCAACACGGCGAACCGCGCTTCCGGCGCGCGCAGTACGGAGAGCAACGTCCTCGGTTCGGTTACCAGCATGCCCGGCGGCACGTCGAACTCCATGGACTACACGAACGAGCCCTATGTGAACGGCACGTACTACCGCAGCCACGTCCTCACGGCACAGCTGAACAACAGCAACTTCGCCACCGGCCTGGGAGCTGTGGTGGTGTCGAACACCTTCAGCGACTTCCAGACCTCGTTCACCCCGAAGATCCCGAAGGACGCGACCAAGGTCCTGACGCTGCAGGTCCGCAGCACCTGGGGGCGTCATGTTCCCTGACATGGCGCTATCGAGCGTTCCGCTGCAGGGCGACTTCGTGGAGAAGGTCAATGCGCGCCGCGCCCCCCTGATCGACTATGAGCTGGGGGGCAACGCCCTGGGCGATGCCAGCACCGGCCTGCAGGCGCGGCTGTGGACCATCGAGGTCAAGGGGGACGACGCGGTCCTGAGCGCCGACGGGGTCGCGCCGGTTGTCCTGTTCAGCCGTCCGGGCATGACCGAGATCGCCCTGGCGTTCGATCAGAACATGCGGGCGCATGTCGCGTTCGTGCAGGCCGGCCAGGCTTGGCTGTGGTGGTACGACAGCCAGGTGAATCAAATGGTGTTCACTGGCTTCCCAGGCATGAGCAACCCCAGGCTGGCCACGGATGAGAAGCGGAATGCCGAGCTGGCGGTGTCCGACGTGGTCCTGTCCTACATGAGCGCCGGCAATCTGTGCTGCCGGATCCAACGGGAGCGGTTCGCGGTCGAGCATGTCCTGACCGCGGCGCCCGGCCTGCAGCTGGTGTCGGTGGCCCGAAACACCGGCAACCGGCTGCAGTGGGAGTGCTTCCCGATCGCCTGACCGGGGCTGGTAGGGTCGAGTCAGGCTCGGCTCTGCCCGAACGATTCAGGGAGGTGGCCGGCCCGTTCGCAGGATCTGCGACGGCCGGCCGTATCCTCCCGGCCATGCCGCTCCCCGTCGACTTCTACTGGACGACCAGGTCATCCAGCCACCGGGATGACCTCCCGACCGTCATTGCCTGTGAAGGTGTGTGGGTGGTGGTCATGATCCAGCGGGTGAACGACGGAATCTGGATTGCCTCGCTGGACCGGCACCGGCATGGCCCAGGCGGTCCATTCCGCTGGTGCAGCAGCTACGAGCAGGGCAGGGTAGGCGCCGAGCTGTGGGTGATCAGGCACGAGGCCCGTCTGCGCGAGGACCTGGCCAAGATCAGGGAGTACCGGGAGGCGATCGCGGGGAACCGCCTGCTGAAGGACCGCCTGAAGCCGCCGTTCGATTGGATGGGGTAGGGCGCTTCCGGCGCTCCGCAACGAGAAACGGCGCCAAGCCACACAAGGGTTTCAGGGCGCCGTTGCAGATAGTGTTGCGGAGCGGATTTTGCGGCCAAAGCCTTGTGGCGCAATGGTTCTTCGTCAGACTTTTAATCTTTTGGTCGAAGGTTCGAATCCTTCACGGCCCACCAATGCGGTCAATGACCCAAGTCATTCAAAAAGGCACCGCTCAGCGGTGCCTTTTGTGTTGTTGCCCGCAAAATGCCTATTTCGCTTTGGCGCCGCGCGCCCGCGCCGCCTCGTGTTCGGCGGCTGCCTGCGCGGCGACCGCTGCGGCGTTGGCGGCAGCATTCGCAGAGCGTTCCGCTGTCGCACGATCCGCATCGAACCGCGCCTGCCGCTGGGCGCTGTAGGCGCGTTCCAGTTCCAGCGAGGCAAGGAAACTGTCTGGATGCTTCGCCGCACACGCCCGCTGTACCAGTTGCACAGCATGATCGGACAGCCCGGGCTGGATATTGCCCAGCAGGCAATCGGCATACGGTACGGACGCAGCGGGGCCAGCAGCCAGCGCGGCAACGATCACGACATTCAACACGCAAACCTCCTTGTAGGTTTCGATGGGACCCGGTACCGGCCGGTCCGGCCCCAGTATGGCCCGGTTTGCAGTACAGGGTGAGGCTACTCCGGCCGCACGTCCCGGCACACCAGCTCGGCCAGACTGCGGCAGGCAAAGAACAGCCCTTCAACCACGCCGGCATCCAGATGCCGGTCCGGCGTGGCCATTGCTCGGCAGCGGTCGGCGGCGTGCAGCATTTCCGCCACGGTCAGCATGCCAATGGCGGCTCGTTCCACCCGCGACAGGGCAACCCCGCGCCCTGCAGATAGGCTGGTTTCAGGCCAGGGCAGGCCATCGGCGCCTTCGCCCGCGCGGATGCGTTTGAGGCAGCCAGAAACGTGCTCAGTTCGGGCGCAGGGTTGTCGTCGTCATCGTGGGTGCTGGCGGCGTATGAAGCATAGGGCGGACGGTCGGTCATCTCGGCTTCCTCAGCTCTGGAGTGGGCGTGCCACCGCGCAGGGCGGGTGGCAGGCGATGCGTGGCTGCAAGCCGGAATGACATCACGTAGTAACCGGCGGGTCCGAAGACCCCCACGCACCGCCCGCCATGAAGGCCGACGGATCACCCGCCGGCACGGTCCAAAGACAGTGTCGGCGGGTGAGCGCAAACAACAGCGTGAATGTCATTACGGGCTTGCAGGCCCGCTGCCACCCGTTGTCGGTGGCGCAGTATGGTGTTTACGCCTGCGCCTGGAGCTCAATGAGGATTTTCCGAAGAACGATGCGGAATCCAGGCGCGCGACGATGGTGGCGCAGGCCGCGCCGACGCAGCAAGCGACAGGGCGCGACGCATGTGCTCATGCGCTCGGTCGGTCGCGTTGGACAATGTCGGTAACTGCCGCTGACGGCACGTTTGCCGTGGTGGGGAACGTGGAAAGTGCGCGCCACGTTTGCCAGCCGTGGTGGTACGGAACAGCGGGTCACGCACTCAAAAATCGGTGCATCTGCGACGTCCAAGGTGTTGTAGAGCCGAGCCATGCTCGGCTGCGGTTTGCGCGGTGGGCTGAGCCGAGCGTGGGCTCGGCTCTACAGTGATCCGTCCCATCCGCGACGGTTGAACTGTTGTAGAGCCGAGCCATGCTCGGCTGCGATTCGCATGGGAAACCGAGCCGTACCCGGTTGCGCGCGGGGAGGTCATCCCCCGCATGGCATGGATCTATGCATCTGGCAGGGATGCTGAGCGTGCAGAAGCCGCCAATGCCTGCCGCTGGGCGCTATGCTCGGCCTCTTTCCCAGGACGGGTCACCCCATGCGCTTGATCATGCTGTCGCTGTTGTTGTCCGCCATCTCCGTCGCGCCGTTGATGGCCGCCGAACCGGCGCCGTCCGCACAATCAGCGGCCGCAACCTCGCTGGTGATCGGCGAAACCTTCACCATCGAATCGAAGGCGCTGGGTGAAACCCGCCGCATCAATGTCTACCGCCCGCAGCCCTGGGGCCTGGACCCGAAGGCGCCGCTGCCGGTGATCTACATGCCCGACGGCGGCATCGGTGAGGACTTCCTGCACGTGGCAGGACTGGTGCAGGTGCTGAGCGGCAATGGCAGCATGCGCCCGTTCCTGCTGGTCGGCATCGAGAACACCGAGCGCCGTCGCGACATGACCGGCCCCAGCAGCGATCCGCAGGACCAGAAGATCGCGCCGCGCGTTGGGGGTTCCGCGGCCTACCGCACGTTTCTGCGCGATGAACTGATGCCGCAGGTACGCCAGCGCTACCCGACCACCGACGAGCGCGCGCTGATCGGTGAGTCGCTGGCCGGCCTGTTCGTGGTTGAGACGCTGCTGCAGGAACCGGCGCTGTTCAACAGCTACATCGCGCTGGATCCCAGCCTGTGGTGGAACCGCGGCGCGATGCTGGCCGGAGCGGCCAGGCAGTTGCCTGCGGTGACGCGTGCGCAGCCGCACGTGTTCCTGGCCAGCAGCGGGCAGCCGGAGCTGGCCGCCTCTGCCGCACGACTGGCCGCATTGCTGCAGCACGCCTCGCCGTCGCCGCTGGTGAAGTACCTGCCGCTGCCGGAGGAAACCCACGCGACCCTCTATCACCCGGCCGCAATGCAGGCGCTGCGCACGCTGTTCCCGGCACCACCGCCGGCCTCGCCCTGACCGCACTGGCACCGGGCTGCACGCCATGCAAGGATGCGGCAGCGGTGCCATGCGGTGCGCCGCCCGCAATGGGAGAGTGTGGATGCAGCGTGTGCGTGGATGGAGTATGGCGGCCTGCCTGGCCATGAGTAGCTGTGCGATGTCGGTGGCGCCACCGGCAACGCAGAATGAAGCGAAAGAAAGCGCGGCCACCGCTGTGCCGGGCGTGGTGCTGCCGGATACCGAAGCGCTGCGCGTGCACGATCCGGTGGGCCGCGATTATCCGATCTGGGTAGCACTGCCGGCTGACTACGCGGCGCATCCAGAGAAGCGCTATCCGGTGCTGTATGTGACCGATGCGCTGTACACCTTCCCGCTGGTGCGCAGCGTGCGCAACATGGTGGGGCAGAAGGGCGTGAACCTCGAGGATTTCATCCTGGTCGGGCTGCCGCCGCAGGAAGGCCTGACGTCCAAGCAGAGCCGCTCGCGCGATTACACGCCCAGCGATCCGGCGCGCACCGATCCGCGTGACTACAGCGACGACGTCAGCTACGGCGGCGCGGCGCACTACCGTGATTTCCTCGCTGAGCAGGTGCTGCCGATGATCGATGCGCGCTACCGCACTGATCCGGCGCGGCGCGCCTATGCCGGTCATTCCTATGGTGGCTTGTTCGGTGCCTACGTGCTGACCACGCGCCCAGACATGTTCCGCACCTACATCCTGTCAAGCCCGTCGCTGTGGTTCGACAACCATCGGGTGCCGCGCATGCAGGCCGAGGCCAAGGCGCCCACGCAGCCGACCACGGTGGTGCTGTCGATCGGCAGCTTCGAAACGGTGAAGCCGGAGCCGCGCTATTTCACCCGCAACGACATGCTGCGCCACAACGCCGAATTCGCCGAGCAGCTGCGCGCCAACGGGCGCTCGTTGACGGTGGACAACATGGTGATCGATGACCAGGATCACTTCACCGTGTATCCGGACATGATCACCCGCGCGCTGCTGAAGGTGTTCCCGGGTACCGGACCGTACAGCAGCGGTTGATTGCAGGTTCAATCCACGCCATGCGTGAATGATTGCCTCAGGCCGCGCTGGCCTGCGGCGGCGGCATCAACGTGGCATCCGCTGCATGGCGGAAGCACAGGCGGATGGCATCGAGCAGCTCGCTCATGCTGTACGGCTTGGGCAGGAAGTGGATGCCGGCGCGCAGCTGCGGCAGCACATGATGCTGGTCCATGCCGGAGGTGACCAGGATCGGCAGCTGCGGCAGATGCTCGCGCACGCGGTTGGCGGTTTCGATGCCGCTGATCCCGCCCAGGCAGACGTCGGTGAACAGCAGGTCGAACGGCTCGCCGGCGTTGAGCAGGCCCAGCGCGGCCTCGGCACTGCTGACAGCGGTGACCTGGCAGGCCTGGCTTTCCAGGGCGAGGCGGCTGAGTTCCTGGGTTTCCTCGGCGTCCTCGATCAGCAGGACGCGCGGTTCCACAAAGCGCTTGGACAGCAACATGACGCGGCAACTCCGGACAACAGGGGAGCAGAAGGCGCGCAAGTATGCGCAAGCCGGGGGTGATCCCGGCGTGCACGCCAGGCTAAGTGGGCGTTACAGCCGATGCTGCTGCCGGCGGCGTACCTGCCAGGCCAGCACCGCCACCGCCAGCAGCGCGGTGCCGATACGCAGGCTGGTGGCCTGCCAGCCCAGCGCGACGGCGTCATCGAGGCTGAACGCGTTCCACGCCATGTTCATCGATACATGCAGCACCAGGCCGCACCACAGGGTGTCGCCGTCCAGATGGTCGAGCCAAGCGAAGATGAAGCCGCCCAGTGCGATGACCGCGCCGACGAACAGGGCAGTGCCGCCGCCGTCGAAGCCGCCGAAGCCCAGCCAGTGCACCCAACCGAACAGCAGCGCCTGCGGCAGCGCAAGCAGGGACCACGGGCCACGCATGAGCTTCACCAGCAACACGAAGCCGAGGCCGCGGAACAGCACTTCCTCGGCCAGTGGGAACAGCACGGCGAGCATCGTTGCATCCAGGGTGGTCAGTGCGGTGTTGGGCGTGCCCAGCAGCGCCAGGCCCAGCCAGCAGGGCAGGCTGGCCAGCAGCACCCACATCGGGCCGCGCCAGCCGTTGCCGCGCAGCCCCAGGCTGGCCATCAGGCCTACCCCATGGGGGCGCAGCAGTGCGGCCAGCAGCAGTGCCAGCAGCACGGCCAGTGCGTTGTCCAGCAGGCTGCCGCCGTAGGGCATGGGCAAGGCGGGAATCGGCGCGCCTGCGGCCGCAGCGACATCGCGCAGATTGAGGCCCAGGCCGACGCCGAGGAGCACCAGCAGCAGGCGCGCCGCGTTGGGCAGGCGGGACAGGACGGTCATGCACGCACTCCCTGCGGAACCAGCGTGCAGTGTGGAAGGCGGCCGGGGAGGCTGGCACGCGCCGGAAGTCCCTGTGCCATCGGTCATGTGTTGCCGCACAGTCATCCGTGGGCAGGTAGAGTCGTTGCCAGACCTTCAGGAGCCATGCCCATGCTGTGCCCCGTGTGCAAGACCCAGACCCTGCAGATGGCCGAGCGCCATGGCATCGAGATCGATTACTGCCCCGGTTGCCGTGGCGTGTGGCTGGACCGTGGCGAGCTGGACAAGATCATCGAACATGCCGGCGCCGGTGCTGCGGTGCCGCCGCCCGCCCCTGTGCAGGCACAGCCGGCCGCTGCGCCGCCGCCGGTGATGCATCGCGATACCCGCCACCTGGGCCAGCGCTACGAGGACAACCGGGGCCAGCAGTACGGCCATGGGCACAAGAAAAAGAAGAAGGACAGCTTCCTGTCGGAGTTGTTCGACTTCTAGGTGCTTCGCTTTTGTAGAGTCGAGCCATGCTCGACTGGCTATTGCCAAAGCAGTCGAGCACGGCTCGACTCTACATGTGCAGCATGGTCACAGCCGGCGCAGGATGAACTCGCGGTCGCGCGTATCCCCGACGACGAAGTCGTACTCGCCGACCTTGCTGCAGCCGTAGCGCGCGTAGAAGCGCTGCGCGCCGAAGTTCTCCTCCCAGACGCCCACCCACAGGGTGCGGCGCTGCGGCTGGTCCAGCCAGGCCATGAACGCGTCCATCAGGCGCGCGCCGTGGCCGCCGTTCTGGTAGTCGGCCAGGATGTAGAAGCGCTTCAGTTCGATGTCGCCTTCGCAGGCATCGGCATGCGGCAGGGTGTTGGCACCAGCAGCCAGGTAGCCGACCACGTTGTTGCCGTCCATCAGCAGCCAGATCGCGCTGCGCGGGTCGGACAGTTCGGTGCGCTGCGGTTCGCTGCTGTAGTGCGGAAATCCTGCAGCTCCTGCGCCGGATACGAGTCGCCCCAGGTTTCGTTGTAGGTGGTGATGGCGATGGCCGACAGCGCGTCGACATCGGCAAGGGTGGCGCGGCGGATCTGCAGCGACATGGCGGAGCCTGCATTGGAACGTGGCGCAGTGTAGCCGGCCCCGGCGTTTGCCGGGGCTGGCGGTTGCTCACACCCCGCTGATCAGAACCACATGCGAACGCCGGCCACCCAACGCGTGTCGCGCGCGTGGTCACCGGCGTAGTCGGCGGTGTCGCCAAACGTGCGCTCGTGGCTGATGCCGATGTACGGCGCGAAACGGCGGCTGAACTCATAACGCAGGCGCAGCCCGGCTTCGACCTTGTTCAGTCCGCGACCAATGCCGTACTCCGGTTCATCCTTGGCTGCGATGGTGGCTTCCAGCAGCGGCTGCAGGATCAGGCGGTTGGTCAGCAGCACGTCGTACTCGACCTCGGCCTTGGCCAGCACCTGGCCGCCGGAACCCATGTACAGCGTTGCCGAGCTCTCGAACTTGTACGGTGCAAGGCCCTGGATGCCGATGGCCGCCCAGGTGCGCGAGTCGGCCGGCTGGAAGTCCTGGCGCACGCCGACCAGCACGTCCCACCACGGCGATACGCTGCGACCATACAGTGCTTCCAGTGACGACGATTCCGTGCGGCCGCGGCTGCGTTCGCCATCGGTGCGCAACCACAGGCGGTTGATGTTGCCACCGATCCAGCCGGTGGCCTCCCAGGCCTGGCCGGTGCTGTTCTTGCCGTCCCAGTGTTCGAGGCGATCGATCAGCAGCAGGCTGTTGATCTGCGGTGCATGCTCCATCGCATCGTGCGCGATCGGTGGGAATGCGGCAGCGCGGTCGGCATCGGTGGGAACCGGGATCGGCTCGCGCGGTTCGATCGGTGCGGGCGTGCCGTGACCCATCCCCTCGTGGTCCATCTGTGAATGGTCCATCTTCGAGTGGTCCATCGTGGAGTGGTCCATGCCGGCGTGATCCGCCGCGCCCATGTCCATCTTCGAATGATCCATCTTCGAATGATCGACCGGTTCGGCCGACGCGTTGGCGGTCTTTGCGGGCGGATCTATCGCGTCCATGTCATGGCCAGCATGCGACTGCGCGAATACCGGCCATGCCGCGGCCAGGCCCAGGGCCAGTAGGCTGGGGGAAAGCAGTGAGTGGCTCATTCTTCGATCCTCACTTCGCGCATCATGCCCGCTTCCATGTGGTAGAGCAGATGGCAGTGGTAGGCCCAGCGACCGAGCGCATCGGCACGCACGCGGTAACTGCGGCGGGTGCCGGGTGGCATGTCGATGGTGTGCTTGCGCAGCTGGAATTCGCCCTGCGCGTTTTCCAGATCACTCCACACGCCGTGCAGGTGGATCGGGTGCTGCATCATGGTGTCGTTGACCAATACGATGCGCATGCGCTCGCCGTAGTTCAGCCGCAGCGGCTCGGCGCTGGCGAACGGAATGCCATCGAATGACCAGGAGAACTTCTCCATATGGCCGGTCAGGTGCAGCTCGATCTCGCGGCTCGGCTCGCGGCCATCGGGGTCCTCGAACAGGCTGCGCATCGCGCCGTAGGTGAGTACCTGGCGACCGTTGTCGCGCAGGCCGATACCGGGATCGTCCAGCTTCGGTTCGGTGGCCGAGCTCTGCATGTCCACCAGCGGGTTGTTGCGTTCGCTGGCCGGGTGCTTCGGTGCCTTGCTGGCGGCATCGCTACCGCCGTGCGCACCGTGGCCCATGCTGGCGCCGCAGCCGCCTTCCATGCCCTTCATCGCGGCCATGTCATGGCCACCATGGCCACCACTACCCATGTTGTGCCCCATGTCGCTCATCGTCAGCAACGGGCGTGGGTCGCGCGCGGGAATCGGTGCCTGCAGGCCATGGCGGACTGCCAGCGTTCCGGCGGCAAAGCCGGTACGGCCCATGTCCTGGCAGAAGATGGTGAACGCGTCCTGCCCGGTCGGTTCCACCAGCACGTCGTAGGTTTCGGCCGGCGCGATGCGGAACTCGTCGATGCTGACCGGATGGATGTACTGGCCGTCGGCGGCGACCACGGTCATCTTCAGGCCGGGAATGCGCACGTCGAAGTAGGTCATCGAGGCGCCGTTGATGAAGCGCAGCAGTACTTTCTCGCCGCTGCGGAACAGCCCGGTCCAGTTGCCGGCCGGCGCGGTGCCATTCATCAGGTAGGTGTAGGTGTGCGCATTGATGTCGGAGATGTCGGTGGGCGTCATCCGCATCCGCCCCCACATGCCACGGTCGGACAACGCGGCCGACCAACCGTCGCGCTTCACGTCACGCAGGAAGTCGGGCAGGGTGCGCTTGTAGTAGTTGTCATGCTCGGCGAGCTTCTTCATGCGCCGGAACAGCGCGCCGGGGTCCATGTCGGTCCAGTCGGACAGCAGGATCACGTGCTCGCGGTCGTGCTGGTAGGGCGCCGGCTCGGCCGGGTCGATGATCAGCGCGCCGTACAGGCCGGCCTGCTCCTGGAACATCGAGTGGCTGTGGTACCAGTAGGTACCCGACTGCTTCAGTTCGAAGTGGTAGTGGTAGGTCTCACCGGGGCCGATGCCATTGAAGCTCAGGCCGGGCACGCCGTCCATGTTGGCCGGCAGCAGGATGCCGTGCCAATGGATCGAGGTCGGGTGGCGGTCCAGCGTGTTGCGCACGAACAGGTCCACGGTCTGGCCTTCGCGCCAGCGCAGGATGGGTGCCGGCAGCGATCCATTGACGGTGATCGCCGGACGGGTGCGGCCAGTGAAGTTGGCCAGCGATTCGCCGATGGCCAGTTCGATGCGGGTGTCGCTGAGCACGGCGGGGGCGCCGGCCAGGCGTGGGGCGGCAGTGGCGGCGGCGAGCGCGCGCTGCGGCACGCCGACAGCGGCGATGCCGGCAACCACGCCACCGGCGGCCAGGCCCTGCACGAACAGGCGGCGCGACGGCATGGGCACAGCGCCCGGACCGCGGGGGATGCGGGTATTCATGGTGGTGACTCCAGACACGTAAAGACGCCGGCAGGCGGCCGGCTGCGGTGCGCAGGGCGCACGGTGCGTGTGGAATCAGCCGATGGGAGGGCGTGAGATCGGCGGCAGCGGCGGCGCCGGCCGGCCGGTGGCCGGCATCGGCTGCGGGGCCAGCGACAGTGCCGGTCCGGCAATGAACGGCAACGGCTGCACCACCAGCAGCGGGTGCTGGGCGCAGCTGCGCACGCAGTCCTTGATCTGGCAGTGGGCGTCGTGGGCCGGGGCCTTGGCCTGCGGGGCCGGGTCGGCCTGCGTGCCGGCGTGGTGGTGGCAGTCGGCAGTGCCGCCATCAACAGCAGCGGCTGCGGCGTGGGCCATCCGCCCCATTTCTTCGTGACCACGGGCCATGGCCGCGTTCAGCCCGTTGAGCAACAGGCTGAGCATGAGCACGACGCGGAGCAGGGTCGAGGCCAGGGACATGGCGCTAATTTAGCCGCAAGCGGGTGCGGATGCACTTCCGGCTGAATGGCCGGTTCAAGGTTGGAGCCGCACCAATGTAGAGCCGAGCCCGGCTTACCCCTCTTCGCGCACGATCTCGACCAGGCGCGGGCCATAGCGGCTCAGCTTGGTACCGCCGATGCCGCCGACCCGGGCCAGTTCATCCAGGCTGGTCGGGCGCCGCTCGGCGATGTTGCGCAGCGTGCTGTCGTGGAAGATCACGAACGCCGGTACGTTCTGTTCCCGGGCCAGTTCGGCGCGCAGGCCGCGCAGCGCGTTGAACAGGGCCAGGTCCTGCGGCAGTACCGACAGGCCGGTGCGCTGCGCGCTGCGCTCGCGTCCGCTGCTGCTGCTGGCCGGGTCGCGGCGCATGCTGATCTGGCGGCGGCCGGTCAACACGTCGCGGCTGGCATCGGTCAGGCGCAGGCCACCGTGACCCTCGCTGTCCACTTCCAGCAGGCTGGCCGCGACCAGCTGGCGGAACACGCTGCGCCAGGTGCGTGCATCGAGGTCGCGGCCGATGGCATAAGTGCTCAGCTTGTCGTGGCCCTGCTGCCTCACCTTCTCGTTCTCGCTGCCGCGCAGGATGTCGATCAGGTGGCCGACACCGAAGCGCTGGCCGCTGCGGTAGACGCAGCTCAGCGCCTTCTGTGCCGGTATGGTCGCGTCCCACGAGGCCGGTGGCGTCAGGCAGTTGTCGCAGTTGCCGCACGGCTGGGGGTAGGTCTCGCCGAAGCCGGCCAGCAGCACCTGGCGGCGGCACTGCATCGATTCGCAGTAGCCCAGCAGATGGTCGAGCTTGGCCCGCTCCAGCTGCTTGCGCTCTTCGCCCGCCTCGGACTGCTCGATCATCTGCTTGAGCAGTACCACATCACCCAGGCCGTAGCACAGCCAGGCCTCGGCGGCTTCGCCATCGCGGCCTGCGCGTCCGGTTTCCTGGTAGTAGCCCTCCATCGACTTGGGCAGGTCGGTATGCGCGACGAAGCGCACGTCCGGCTTGTCGATGCCCATGCCGAAGGCGATGGTGGCACACATCACGATGCCGTCCTCGCGCAGGAAGCGGCGCTGGTTGCCGGCGCGCACTTCCGGCGGCAGGCCGGCGTGGTAAGGCAGAGCGTTGAAGCCCTGGCCGCAGAGGAATTCAGCGGTCTCCTCGACCTTGCGCCGCGACATGCAGTAGACGATGCCGGCCTCGCCACGGTGGCCGCGCAGGAAGTCGGTCAGCTGCTTGCGGGCGTTGTCCTTCTGCACCACGGTGTAGCGGATGTTGGGGCGGTCGAAGGAACTGACAAAATGGCGCGCTTCCTGCAGATCGAGGCGCTCGGCGATCTCGCGCTGGGTCGGCGGATCGGCGGTGGCGGTCAGCGCGATCCGCGGGATCTGCGGCCAACGCTCGTGCAGCACGGTCAACTGGCGATATTCGGGGCGGAAGTCATGGCCCCACTGCGACACGCAGTGTGCTTCGTCGATGGCGAACAGGGCGATCTGGCTGCGCGACAGCAGCGACAGGAAACGCCCGGTCAGCAGCCGCTCAGGGGCGACATACAGCATGTCCAGTTCGCCGGCGAGCAGCTCGCGCTCGACGCGGCCGGCGGTCTCGGCATCCAGGGTTGAATTCAGGTACTCGGCGCGCACGCCGAGCTGGCGCAGGGCTTCGACCTGGTCCTGCATCAGTGCGATTAGCGGCGAGATGACGATGCCGCAACCGTCACGCAGCAGGGCCGGGACCTGGTAGCACAGCGATTTGCCGCCGCCGGTGGGCATCAGCACCAGGGCGTCGTGACCGGCAGCCACATGCTCTACGATGTCCTGCTGCGGACCACGGAAATCGTCGTAACCAAAGACGCGTTGAAGCAGGTCGTGCGCGGGACGGGAAGCCATCGCGCTAGTTTACCCCGGCGGGGGAGTCGGCAGGGCTGCGCCCTGGGAACGCGCCATCGCATGCGCGCTGCCGCTCCCACGCTTCGCTCCGCGAAACGCGGGCCCCACTTACCAGCTCCCAGACCCCCGCCGCTTCGCGTCCGCCCCCTGACTCAGGGGGCTCTCCCCCGGACTTGGCCCGGTGGGCGGTAGATCCACGCCATGCGTGGATGAAATCTGTCAGATATCGACAAACAAAATGGGTCAGATCCGTTTTCCTGCGGAAAACGGATCTGACCCCAATGGCTTTGCTGGCAGATCGCGGAAAACTGTCGAAGGCGGGGTGGGTCCGGTTGCGGGGGCGTGAGCCGCATGGATGCGGCGACCGAGCCTACATGGACGTATTCACGGCGTCCCCCGCAACTGGACCCGCCCCGCCAACCCACGGATAGCCCGCTTTTGACGTTGACGTTGACGTTGCAGTTGCCTCTGCGGGTGCAGGGCGCAGCCCTGCCGCCCCCCCCCCAACCCTTACTGCAGCAGGGAACGCAGCATCCAGGCGTACTTCTCGTGGGTCTGCAGGCGCTGGGTCATCAGATCCTCGGTCGGGGCATCGTCACCCTTGGCCGCCACATCCAGCACTTCACGCGCCGTACGGCATACCGCTTCGTTGGCGACCACCAACTGGCGTACCATTTCACGCCAGTCCGCACTGTCGGTCAGGCCCGGTTCCTCGACGATCGAGGTCAGCGCAGCGAATTCCCGGTAGGAGCCCGGGGCATTGAAGCCCAGCGCGCGGATGCGCTCGGCCACGTCGTCCAGTGCCGCCCACTGCTCGGTGTACTGCGTCTCGAACATGGTGTGCAGCGAGTTGAACATCGACCCGGTCACGTTCCAGTGGAAGTTGTGCGTCTTCAGGTAGAGCGTGAACGCGTCGGCCTGGAAGCGCGACAGACCGTCGGCGATCTTCTTGCGGTCGCCCTGGGTGATCCCGATATCGATGTTCGGCGCCGACGGTGCCGCCGCTGCAAGCTTCTGCTTGCCGGTCTTGGCCTTGGTCGTGCTCTTGGTCTTCGCCATGGGGTTCCTCCTTGTGGAATCGTTGGCCTTCACAATAAACCGGTCGTGATGACTGGTCGCTTTCAAAGTTTTGAACGAACCGATTGATGAACTCTATCGATAAAAATCCATCGCCCCGCCTGCGCCAACAGCGCGCCGCCATCGACGGCGCCATGAGCCGCGACCGGGGCCGTTTGCTGGGAATGCTCTCGCGTTGCCAGGCCAAGCCGCAGGATGCGGCACTGGCCGCTACTTTCGAGCAGGCCTTGCAGGCGTCGGTGCAGCGCCGGCAGGTGCGGGCGCAACAGCAGCCGTCCATTACTCTGGACCCGCAGCTGCCGATTGCGCGTGAAGCCGACGCGATCATCAAACTGATCCGCGACCACCAGGTGGTGGTGATCGCCGGTGAAACCGGTTCGGGCAAGACCACCCAGCTGCCGAAACTGTGCCTGGCCGCAGGCCGTGGCCAGGCCGGCATGATCGGCTGCACCCAGCCGCGACGGATCGCCGCACGTGCGGTGGCCAGCCGCGTGGCGCAGGAACTGCAGAGCGAACTGGGCCAGCTGGTGGGCTACCAGGTACGCTTCAATGACAAGGTCAGCGACGACAGCCGCATCAAGTTCATGACCGACGGCATTCTGCTGGCGGAGATCGCCAGCGACCGCTGGTTGTCGAACTACGACACGATCATCGTCGACGAGGCACACGAACGCAGCCTCAACATCGACTTCCTGCTGGGCTACCTGAAGCAGCTGCTGCGCAAGCGCCCGGACCTGAAGCTGATCGTCACTTCGGCCACCATCGACACCGAACGCTTCGCCCAGCATTTCGACAATGCGCCGGTGATCAGCGTCGAAGGCCGTACCTACCCGGTGGAAGTGCGCTACCGCGCGCTGGAAGGTGAGGGCGAAGACCAGGGCGAGCGCACCGTCAACGATGCCATCGTGTCGGCCATCGACGAGATCACCCGCCTGGACGCACGCGGCGACGTGCTGATCTTCCTGCCGGGCGAGCGCGAGATCCGCGATGCGCACCAGTCGCTGGAACGGCGCAAGTACCGCAATACCGAGGTGCTGCCGCTGTACGCGCGCCTGTCCAACCAGGACCAGGACCGGGTGTTCAACCCCGGGCCGAACCGGCGCATCGTGCTGGCCACCAACGTGGCCGAGACCTCGCTGACGGTGCCACGCATCCGCTACGTGGTCGATCCGGGCTTCGCCCGCGTCAAGCGCTACAGCCCGCGCAACAAGCTGGATCGCCTGCACATCGAGCCGATCTCGCAGGCCAGCGCCAACCAGCGCAAGGGTCGCTGCGGCCGTATCGCCGAAGGCATCTGCTACCGCCTGTACGCCGAGGCGGATTTCCAGGCGCGGCCGGAGTTCACCGATCCGGAAATCCGCCGTTCCAGCCTGGCCGGCGTGATCCTGCGCATGCTGCAGCTGGGCCTGGGCCGCATCGAGGAGTTCCCGTTCCTGGAGGCGCCGGACGAGCGTGCCGTTGCCGATGGCTGGCAGCAGCTGACCGAGCTGGGCGCGATCGATGCCGAGCGGCGCATGACCACCATCGGCAAGCAGATGGCGCGCCTGCCGGTGGACGTGAAGCTGGCGCGCATGCTGGTCGCCGCACAGGCTGCAGGCTGCCTGCGGCCGATGCTGGTGATTGCCTCGTTCCTGGGCATCCAGGACCCGCGCGAACGCCCGCCGGAAGCGCGCGGTGCGGCCGACAGCGCGCATGCGCAGTTCGCCGATGGCCGCTCCGAGTTCGTCGGCGTGCTGCGCCTGTGGGATGCCTACCGGCAGGCCCATGAGGACCTGACCCAGTCCAAGCTGCGCGACTGGTGCGGACGTCATTTCCTCGGCTTCCTGCGCATGCGCGAGTGGCGCGAGCTGCATCGCCAGCTGCGCCTGCTGTGCGAGGAACTGGGCTGGAAGGAAGAGGCCAGCGAGGCGTCGATGGCACCGTTGCTGGCCGGCAGCAGTGCGCCGGCACCGGCGCGTGATGACGCGGCCGCAGTAAAGGCCACCCGCGGCCAGTTGCATCGTGCCGCGCGCCTGGCCCGCGAAGGCAAGGCCGAGGCCGCACCGGCACCGGCGGCCGCGCGCGCGCAGAAGGAACAGGCGCCCGTCGGCGGCGGCTTCAGCGAACGTGTACGCGCTGCTGCCTACCAGACCCTGCACCGGGCACTGGTGGCGGGCCTGCCGACGCAGATCGGCCACCGCACCGAGAAGGGCGATTTCCAGGCACCACGCCAGCGCCGCTTCCTGCCGTTCCCCGGTTCGGCGCTGGCCAAGCGGCCACCGCCGTGGCTGCTGGTGGCCAACCTGCTGGATACGCAGAAGGTATGGGGCATGACCCTGGCCGCGATCGAGCCGGACTGGGTGATCGCCGAACTGCCGCACCTGCTGCTGCGCAAGCACTTCGACCCGCACTGGTCGCGCGCGCAGGGCCAGGTGCTGGCGTCCGAGCAGATCAGCCTGTTCGGCCTGGTGCTGGCACCGAAGAAACCGGTCCATTACGGCCGCATCGCGCCGGGCGAGGCGCATGACATCTTCGTGCGCCAGGCACTGGTGACCGGCGAGATCAATACCCGCGCCAGTTTCGTCGCCGACAACCAGAAAGTGCTGGAGGTCGCGCGCGAGGAAGAAGCCAAGCTGCGGCGCGCCGGCATCGTTGCCGACGAAGACTGGCAGGCACGCTGGTACCTGGACCGGGTGCCGCCGCAGATCCACTCGGCGGCGGGACTGAATAGCTGGTGGAAAGGGCTGGCGCCGGAACAGCGCAAGGCGCTGCACTGGTCGTTGGCAGACCTGTTGCCCGGTGAGGGCAGCGAACAGGAGCGCTATCCGAAGTACCTGGCGCTGGGCCAGGCGCGCTTGCCGCTGCACTACCGCTTCGAACCGGGGGCCGACGACGATGGCGTCACCCTGGACGTGCCACTGCACCTGCTCAACGCGTTAGACCCGGTGCAGCTGGGCTGGCTGGCGCCGGGCTTTGTTGCCGACAAGGCCTCGGCACTGATCCGCAGCCTGCCCAAGGCGATGCGCCGCAACTACGTGCCGGCGCCGGACTTCGGTCGCGCGTTCTACGAGGCCTTCCCGCAGCCCAGCGCCGATGCCATCACCGGCGAGCTGGCGCGTTTCCTGTCACGTGCGACCGGCGCGACGGTGACCGCACTGGATTTCGAGCCGGGTTCGATCGAGCCACACCTGCACATGAACCTGCGGCTGCGCGACGAACAGGGCAAGGTGCTGGCCACCTCGCGTGATCTGGAAGCGCTGCGCGCGAAATTCGGTGGCCGTGCTGGCGATGCCTTCGCCGCGCGTGCCGGGCGCGAGATGGCGGCTGACGGCCTGCGCACGTTCCCGGCCACGCCGATTCCGCTGCAGGTACCCGGTGAAGCCGGCGTGCCGGCCTATCCGGCGCTGCTGGACGAGGGCGACAGCGTGGCGCTGCGCATCTTCGCCGACCGCCAGCAGGCGCAGGACGCCCATCCGCTGGGCGTGCGCCGCCTGCTGGAGATCGCCCTGGCCGACAAGGTGAAGCAGGCACGCAAGCAGTTGCCGGTCGGTGCCAAGACCGGCCTGTTGTATGCCGCGATCGAATCGCAGGAGCGCCTGCGTGGTGACCTGGTCGATGCAGCGATGAACGCGGTGCTGGCCGAGGGCCTGGAAGACATCCGTGATGCGGCGGCCTTCGAGCAGCGCCGCGAGCATGCCGCCAAGGCCCTGTTTGGCGAGGCGATGTCGCGGCTGAAGCTGGCCGAATCCATCCTGGCGCTGGTGGCGGAGCTGAAGCCGATGCTGGAGGCGCCGCTGATGGGCTGGGCGCGCGGCAACCTGGACGACATGGAAGCGCAGCTGGCCGGGCTGATCCACCCCGGCTTCATGCGCGACACGCCGGCCGACGCGCTGGCGCAGTACCCGCGTTACTTGAAGGCGATGATCCTGCGCACCGAACGTGCCAAGCGTGATCCGCCGCGCGACCAGGCGCGCATGCTGGAACTGCATCCGTTCCTGGAAGCGCTGGAGGCGGGCGAGCAGCAGGGCCTGCGTGATCGCCCGCAATGGCAGGCGCTGCGCTGGGATCTGGAAGAACTGCGGGTATCGCTGTTCGCGCAGGAGCTGGGGGCACGCACCGGCATCTCGGCGAAGAAGCTGGCGCAGCGCGTGGCTGCATTGCGCCAGGCCTGAGCGCGCCCCGGCCGCCCCCTCGGGCGACCGGGGCCGGCCGGGCAGGGAGCCGGGCACGGCCGGAATGCCCGGACGTTACTTGGTGCGGCGAACCTTCGGCTGCACGTTTACCCCGTCCACCTTCATATACCAGGCGCCCATCACCCCTGGGCGCATGCTGACGCCCGGGGCGTCCTTGCGGCCACCGGAATAGTGCGTGGCGTCTATCTGCTCCCACTCCTGGCCGTTCTGCAGCACGTAGCGGCGGCCCTGGCCGAATCCACGGAATTCACCCTGCAGGTTGCTTTCGATCGGTTCGCTGCTGCCGAAGTCCAGGAAGCCGCGGTTCTTCTTGATCACTTCCTGGCGGCCTTCTTCGCGCGCTGCGGCGACGGCCTGGTTGGTGGCCGCCTCGACCTTGCCCTGCAGCCAGCGGTTGAGCGTGGCCAGTTCACCGGCACTGAGCTTGTCCAGGCCGGCGGCCTTGAACTCGGAGGGCGACATCTGCTGCTGCAGGTCGCCCTCCACCACGCGCTGGGCCAGCGCAGGCGCGGACAGGGACAGCAGCACGGCGGCACAGGCCAGCAGCCGTGGACGGACGCGCGGGGCAATCGAAGGCATGGCGGGTCTCTCCTGGGTGTGTGGGCGAGTGTAGCGGCATGTCTTCATGCCGGGTGATGGTAGGTGCAGTGATTGTCCCTGAACGGCGCCGGCGCTAGTGTAGGGGCCTCTGTCTTGCCTGCTCGATGCTGTGAACCGCGCTTCCGTCCCCGGCCTGGATGCCTTGTTGAACCGTCCCTCGGCAGCGGTGCTGCCTGCTCCGCTGCGCCAGGCCCTGCGTGAGCATTGGGAAGCGCCGGATTGCGACCACCAGATGCGTGCCAGCTGGTCGGTGCTGGGCGATACCCTCGATGCGCTGGCGATGCTCTCGGCCGACGAAGGCGCGGTGGTGGCCGCATTGCTGTTCGACCTGCCGGGCCTGCGCGCCAGCCTGGACCAGCTGCCGCTGGGCAACCACAAGGCGGCGGTGACCGGCCTGCTGGATGGCCAGGATGCGGCCGATCCAGTGTGGGCGCTGCATGCCGGCCGTGAGGCGGGGCGCAACAGTGAGGGCCTGCGCCGGCTGCTGCTGGCGATCATCCGCGACCTGCGCGTGGTGCCGATCCTGCTGGCGCGCCAGCTCGCGAGGATGCGTGCGGCCGACAAGCTGGACGAGGAGCAGCGGCGCGCGCTGGCCCAGCTGACCCGCGACATCCACGCGCCCCTGGCCAACCGGCTGGGCATCTGGCAGCTGAAGTGGGAGCTGGAGGACCTGGCGTTCCGCCACCTGGAACCGGAAACCTACCGCCGCATCGCCCGCGAGGTGGATGAAACCCGCATCGCCCGCGAGCGTTACGTCGAGAACGTCAAGAAGGTATTGTCGCGCGAGCTGGTCGCCCAGGGCATCAAGGCCGAAGTCAGCGGCCGCCCGAAGCACATCTACAGCATCTGGCGGAAGATGCAGAAGAAGCGGTTGGCCTTCGACCAGTTGTATGACATCCGTGCGGTGCGCGTGATGGTCGACGACGTTGCCGCCTGTTATGCCGCGTTGGGCGTGGTGCACGCGCTGTGGGCACCGGTACCGAGCGAGTTCGATGATTACATCGCACGCCCGAAGGCCAACGACTATCGCTCGCTGCATACCGCCGTGGTCGGCCCGGAAGGTCGCACCATCGAAGTGCAGATCCGCACCCATGAAATGCATTCGCAGGCCGAGCTGGGCGTGGCCGCGCACTGGAAGTACAAGGAAGGTGGCAAGGGCGCGGAGAAGTCCTTCGACCGCAAGATCACCTGGATGCGCCAGTTGCTGGAACAGGCGCAGGACGGGCAGGGCAATGAACTGGCCGGGGCGCTTGATGCTGAGCTGACCGAGGACCGGGTCTATGCGCTGAGCCCGAAGGACGAGGTGCTGGACCTGCCGCAGGGCGCTACGCCGCTCGATTTCGCCTACCAGGTGCATACCATGGTCGGGCACCGCTGCCGCGGCGCCAAGGTCAACGGCCGCATCGTGCCGCTGACCTACCGCCTGCGCAGCGGCGACCGCGTCGAGATCCTGACCGGCAAGGAGGCCGATCCGCGCCGCGACTGGCTGATGCCGGCCAACGGCTTCCTGGCCAGCAACCGCTCGCGCGAGAAGGTGCGCAGCTGGTTCCACAAGCTGGACCGCGCGCGGAACGTGCAGGCCGGTCGCGAGCTACTCGAGCGCGAGCTGAAGCGGCTGGGCCTGCAGCACGCGGACCTGGCTGTGGCGGCGAAGAAGTTCCATGCCGACAGCGTCGATGACCTGTACATCCAGGTGGCGCTGGGCGATACCGGCCCGAACCAGGTCAGCCGTGCGCTGCTGGAGGCGGAGCGTGCCGCCAGCCAGCCCGCGCCCGCACCGGCTCTGCCGCGGCCGACCGCGCGCCGCGAGAACCTGGGCAAGTCCAAGTTCACCGTGCAGGGTGTGGGCAACCTGCTGGTGCAGCTGGCACGCTGCTGCCAGCCGGTGGCCGGCGAGCCGATCGTCGGCTACCTGACCCGTAGCCGGGGTGTCACCGTGCATCGTGCAGACTGCGCCGCGCTGGCCCGGCTGGCGGCCAGCAGCCCGCAGCGCATCCTGCCGGTGGAGTGGGGCCAGGCTGGGGGCGGCTACGAGGTGGACGTCGTGGTCGATGCGGTCGATCGCCGCTGGCTGCTGAAGGACATCACCAACCTGATCGCCCAGGAAGACGCCTACGTGCTCGACATCCACAGTGACAACGTGCGCAACAGTGGCCGTGCCCATCTGCGGCTGCGCCTGAAGGTCAGTGACTACGGGCAGTTGTCGACGCTGCTGGGCAAGCTCGATGCGCTGCCGGGCGTGAGCGAGGCGCGTCGCCTCGGCTGAGCTTCACGCTGCCCCGGCTACCCTGCACGCATGGAACGCGAGCCCCCGCATCGCCCGCATGGCGCTGAACATCCTGCGCTGGACCGTGTCCGTCGCGAGGGGCGTTGGTGGTGGCTGCAGGCGCGCCATGCGCGCCGGATCTGGCGCTGGGCGCTGCTCGCAGCGCTGGCCGTGTTCGTGCTGCTGGTCCTGCTGCGCAAGCCGTTGGCAGACTGGTTCTGGGATGAGCCGCAGATCGAACAGCTGCTGGCCGAGGGGGATCGTGCATTGGCGGCTGGGCGCCTGAGCGATGCCGACGGCAGTGGTGCGCGCGAGCGCTACCAGGCGGCGCTGGCGCTGGACGGTGATCGCCCGCAGGCGCGCCAGGGCCTCGCCAATACCGGCGCGGCAGCGCTGCAACAGGCGCGCGATCGCCTGCAGGCGGATGACCTGGACGGCAGCGCGCAGGCCCTGGCACTGGCCCGTGAGCTGCAGGTGCCGCAGGGCGACGCCGATGCGGTCGCCCGCCAGTTGCAGGCGCGACGTAGCGCCGGAGCCGGTATTGGTGCGTTGTTGGCGCAGGCGCGTAACGCGTTCGCGGCCGGACGCCTGGATGACGGCGACAGCAGTGCGTTGCCCTTGTTCCAGCGCATCCTGGCCCTGCAGCCGGACAACCTGCCGGCGCTGGAAGGGCGCGAAGATGCGCTGAGCGACCTGCTGCTGCAGGCACGCACGCTGGCAGAGCGAGGGGAGTTGGCCGAGGCGGCTGCGCTCCTGCGTCGTGCCCGTCAGTTCGATGCCGGTCATGCCGATCTGCCGGCGAGCGAGGAGGCCCTCGCGCGCGCGGCCGACCGGCGCCTGCGGCAGGCGCAGCGTGCGTTGCGACGGCAGCAGCTGGAAGCTGCGGCCAAGGGTTTCCAGGCGGTGCTGGTGGTGGCCGCCGATGATTCCAATGCGCAGCGCGGGCGTGAGCAGACCCTGCAGGCAGTGGTTGCACGCAGCCAGAAGTCCGCCGACGACTTCCAGTTCGATGCGGCGCAACGTGATGCGGCCCTGGCGGCGGAGCTGGGGGCTTCGCAGGCCGTCCGGCAACAACTGGCGCAGCGCCTGCAGCGCGCGCAGCAGGCGCAGCGGGCTCTGCAGCAGCCCGCGGTCAGCACGGCGCAGCGCGAACGCCAGCTGCGCGACCACCTGCGGAAGATCGAACGTGCCGAGCGCGCGGGGCAGTGGATCAGCCCACCCGGGCACAGCGCGTTCGACGCGTTGCGCGAAGCCCAGTCGCTGGCTCCCCGCGATGCGCGGGTGAAGGCAGCCGCCGCACGCTTGCTGCCCGCCAGCCGACGCTGCTTCGACGACAATCTGCGGCAGAACCGCGTGCAGGCGGCAGGCGCCTGCCTGCAGGCCTGGCAGACCCTGTCACCGACCGCAGCCGGACTGCCCTCGGCGCGGCTGCGGTTGGCCCAGCGCTGGCTGGCGATCGGCAGCGAGCGGCTCGGTAACGGTGACCTGGCCTTCGCCGCGCATGCCGCCGAACAGGCGCGGTTGCTGCAGCCGGATCTGGCCGAACTGCCGGCGTTTGAAGATCGCCTGCGCCGCGCCGGTGGACGGGTGGACTAGGCGAAGAACACCCGCTGCACGGTCGCACGGGCGGCGTCGAGTGAGAAATGTTCGGCGACGTTGGCCAGGCCGGCATCGGACAATTGCTGCCACAGCTGCGGGTCCTGGTACAGGCGGACCACCGCATCGGCGAAACCGGCAGCGTCATCGGCCACCAGTACGTCCTGGCCAGGATGCAGGTGCATGCCTTCCACGGCGCAGGTGGTACCGACCACCGGCTGGCCATGGGCCATGCTCAGGTTGATCTTGCCTTTCACGCCGGCACCGAACCGCAGCGGTGCGATGGCAATGCGCGCGCCGTCCATGTAGGGCGTGATGTCCTCGACGAAGCCGTGCATCTGCACGCCGGGGTGGCGTGCGGCCAGTGCCAGCAACGATTCCGGCGCCGCAGCGCCGATGCAGTGCAGGCGTACCTCCGGCAGCCGGGCGCGGATGTGGGCGAAGATTTCGCCGATGAACCACTCCATGCCGTCCAGGTTCGGCGGATGGCGGAAGCCACCGACAAACACCAGATCGTGTCGTTGCTCGTAGACAGCGCCGGCGCCGGCAACCTCGTGCAGGTTGGAAATCAGTTCCACCCGTACCCGCGGCGCATCGGCCTGCAGCTGCTCCCGTTCGGCCGCACTGACCAGCACGGTGATGTCGCACTGCTCCATCACTGCCAATTCACTGCTGCGGGTGCGTTCTGCTGCGCGCAGCAGGGCCGCATCACCCGCCACTTCGGCACCGCGGCGCTCGCGCAGGTAGTGCAAGTCGACCGTGTCGAACACGGTTCGTGCCTGCGGCGCATAGCGCTTGAGCAGGGGCAGGCACTCGTGGGCGACGTGGTGGCGCACCAGCATCGCCACGTCGAAACGCGACCCATGGCTGCGCAGCCAGCCGGCTACACCGTCCAGGAAGGGGGCGTACCAGACTTCCACGCCCATCCGCTGCAGCGCCTCGGTCGCCGCGCCGGCATGCTCGCGCCGGGTCGGGACGAATACCACGTGGGCACCGCCCTGCAGCAGCAGGCGGATCAGATTGACCTGGCGCAGCGACCCGGAATCGCGATCGGGCTGCGGTACTTCCTCGTCCAGGATCAGCACCTGGCGCCGGCCGCGCAGCAGCAGCGCTGGCGACGGCACTGCGCCGACCGCCGGATGGCCGGCCAGCTCGGTGGCCCAGCGAGCGGCAAAGATGGCCTGGTTGCGCACCTGGTAGGCCTTCACCCCGCTGCCGGTGTCGGTGCCGTTGCTGGTGCCCTCGTCGTGGATCACCCGGCTGGCCGGCTGCACCAGCACGCGCAGGCCCTGTGCACGCACGCGGAAGGCCAGGTCGGTGTCCTCGTAGTACGCTGGCTTGTAGCGGGTATCGAAGCCGTCCAGCTGCTGCCAGAGGGCACGCGGCAGCATCAGCGCCGCACCGGAGCAATAGTCGACGTCGCGCAGGCTGGCAAAGCGCGGGTCGTCAGCGGCCTCGAAGCGGCCATAGCTCCAGCCACTGCCATCGGCGAAGATCACTCCGCCCGATTCCTGCAGGCGGCCATCGGGATACAGCAGCTGGCTGCCGACCAGGCCGGCGTCGGGGACGCTGCCGAAGGTGTCCAGCAGGGCGTCGAGCCAGCCCGGCTGCGGCACCGTATCGTTGTTGAGCAGCACCACGTAGCGGCCGCGTGCGCGCGATACACCCTCGTTGCAGGCTTCGATGAAGCCGCCGTTGTGCGCACGCACCTCATAGCGCAAGCCCGCCACCTGCGGCATCCACTGTGCGGTAGCGTCGCTGCTGCCGTCATCCACCACCAGGATCTCGCACGCGGCTGCGGGCGGGTGTGCCGCCAGGGCGCGGAGGCAGGCCAGGGTGTGGTCGACGTGGTTGTAGACCGGGATGACGATGCTTACCTCCGGCAACTCGCTGAACGGCACCGTGAAGGGAGCGAAAGCCTGTGCTGGCGGCAGGAACAGCGGCGTGCGCGGCGCGGGAACGGCGCGCTGGGTGTGCACGCGGATGCGTTGCCAGGTGGCCCGCCACCCGCGGGTGCGCAGGCTTGCCAGGCTCCGGCGGGCCAGGCCCGACAGGCGGTTGATCAGGTATCGGATCTCGGCCAGGGACATCGCCATCCGGTTGCAACTCCAGCTTAAGCAGGGGAACCCGGGAGAACTCGCCAGCCGCAGTGGCTGGGGTAGACTCGCCAGACCCTACATTCTCGCATTCCCGTGCCCCGACGCTACGATTCCGACGACATCGACGATTTCGACGACGACCCGCAGGACAGCGGTCCGCTGTGGCGGCGCCGGCTGATCACCTGGAGCATGGCTGCGGTCGCATTGGGATTGGGTTTCCTCATTCCCTATACGCTGTACCTGAACCAGCAGGTGACCCAGCGTTTCGGCGAGCTGCGCTGGCAGATCCCGACGCGCGTGTATGCGCGCCCGCTGGTGCTCACCCCCGGCAAGGCGATGGATGCGTCCACGCTGAAGACCGAACTGGCCGCCTCCGCCTATCGTGATGACGGCCAGGGCAAGGAGCCGGCCACCTATGCGGTGAACGGCGGTCGCTTCGTGATCTCCAGTCGTGGCTACAACGATGTCGATGGCCGGGTGGCGCCGCGCCGGGTGGAGCTGTCGCTGGCCGATGGCGGCGTGGCCTCGCTGCGCGACGCCGACAGCCGCAAGGCACTGAAGGCCGCGCGGCTGGATCCGGCGCGCATCGCCACGCTGTACGGCCAGAAGCAGGAAGAACGCCGCCTGATCCGCATGGACGAGGCGCCGGACCTGCTGGTGACCGGCCTGCAGGCAGTGGAAGACAAGGACTTCAACCGCCATCACGGCATCGACCTGTCCGGCATCGCGCGCGCGGTGTGGGTGACGATCCGTTCCGGTGGCCAGAGCCGCCAGGGCGCCTCGACGCTCACCCAGCAGCTGGCCCGCAGCGGCCTGCTTGGCATCGGCAAGGAGCAGACGCTCACCCGCAAGTTCAATGAGGTGCTGTACGCGCTGATCATGGAGGCGCGCTACGACAAGCGCACGATTTTCGAGGCGTATCTCAACCAGGTGTACCTGGGCCAGCGCGGCAGCCAGGCGATCCATGGCATGTCCTCCGGTGCCGAATTCTGGTTCGGGCGTGACCTGCAGTCGCTGGAGACCGAGCAGATCGCCCTGCTGATCGGCCTGGTCAAGGGGCCGTCCTTCTACGACCCGCGGCGCAACCCGGAACGCGCGCTGGATCGCCGCAACTTCGTGCTGGGCAAGCTGCACGAGGCCACGCTGATCGACGATGCCGAGTACCAGCGCGCGCTGAAGGCTCCGTTGGGTGTGCCCAAGACACCGGGCCTGGTGGCAGCCAACCGCTTCCCCGCCTACGTCGACCTGGTCCGCCGGCAGCTTGCGCATGACTATCCGGAATCTGCGCTGCAGGGCGCGGGCCTGAGCGTGATGACCGGTATGTCGCCGTCCGCGCAGGCCTATGCCGAAGGCGCGGTGACCCGCACCATCAAGTCGCTGGAAAGCCAGCGTCGCCCTGAACTGCAGGCCGGCATGGTGCTGACCGACGTGCACAACGGCGACGTGCTGGCGGTGATCGGCAGCCGTGAGGTGTCCGAGGTCGGCTTCAATCGTGCGATCGAGGCGCAGCGCCCGGTCGGTTCGCTGCTCAAGCCGTTCGTGTACCTGCTGGCCCTGGCGCAGCCGGACCGCTATTCGCTGGCCAGCTGGGTCGATGATTCGCCGGTGACGGTGCAGCTCGGCCGCGGCCGCAACTGGAGCCCCGGCAACGCCGACAACCGCAGCCACGGCACGGTGCGCCTGATCGATGCGCTGGCGCATTCGTACAACCAGGCGACGGTGCGCTTGGGCATGCAGGTCGGCCCCGAGCGCGTGACCCAGCTGATCCATGTGCTGGCCGGCATCAAGGCCGAGGCCAATCCGGCGGTGATCCTCGGCTCGACCGACCAGAGCCCGTATGCGATGGCGCAGCTGTACCAGTTCCTCGCGTCCGGGGGTGAGATCCAGCCGTTGCACGCCGTGCGTGGCGTGCTCGATCCGCAGGGCAAGCTGCTCAAGCGCTACGACAAGACCCCGGCACCGGCACAGGAAGGCGATTCGATTGCCGCCAACCTGATCAGTGTCGGCCTGCAGCAGGTCGTCGCCAGTGGTACCGCGCAGCGGCTCAATGCTGATGGCCTCGGCCGTCTGCAGCCAGCCGGCAAGACCGGCACCACCAACGATGGCCGTGACAGCTGGTATGCCGGCTACACCGGCGACCACCTGGCGGTGATCTGGATCGGCAACGATCAGAACCAGCAGGCCGGCCTGTATGGCGCCACTGGCGCGATGCGGGTCTGGTCGGGCATCTTCCAGCGCCTGCCGAGTGCGCCATTGCGGGTCAGCAACAAGGGCCTGGATTGGCAGCCGGTGGCTCCCACCGGTCTCAACAGCACCGATGAAGGCTGCCCCGGCGCGCGTCGTTTCCCGTTCGTGGTGGGCTATGCGCCTGCCTATGTGCCGTGCGCGCCGGCCGCGTCGCCCGAGGGGCAGGGCGAGGCTGAAGGCGAGGGCGGTGGCTGGCGCAGCTGGTTCGGCCTGGACCGCAAGCCGGAAGCACCCGCCGAACCTGCCGCCACCACTCCTCCCCCGAGCCGATGATGCCGATGAACATGCGAACCCTGCTGCAGCCCCTGGCCCTGACCGGCCTAAGTCTGGCCCTGGCCGCCTGCGTGAGCAGCGCGCCGCCGGTAGTCAAGCCGGTCGACACCACCACGCCGGCGCAGCGCCTGGCGGCCGTGGATGCTGCAGCGGGTCCGGACGACAAGGAATTGTCGGTGCAGCCGCTGCGTGATTCGCAGGTGGAAGACCTGAGGCTGGCCGCACAGGCGCAGCGCCAGGCCAACGACCTCGCCGGTGCCGCCAGCAGCCTGGACCATGCGCTGGAGATCGTGGCTGGTGACCCGGCGGTGCTGCAGGAGCGTGCCGAACTGGCGCTGCTGCAGGGGCAGTGGGCACAAGCGGAGACGTTGGCGCGCAAGGCCGTGGATCTGGGCTCGAAGACCGGGCCGCTGTGCCGCCGGCACTGGGCGACGATCGAGCAGTCGCGGCTGGCGCGGGGCGAGAAGGAAAATGCGGTGTCGGCGCACGCGCAGATTGAAGGTTGCACGGTGCCGGGGATCAAGCGTTACTGAGTTTTCAGCCAACGGCACAGCCCCTCGTGGCTGGCTGCTTGGCCGAGTAAAGCAAAAGCCGCGCTTGGCCGGGCGGGGGGGGGGGGGGGGGGGGGGCGCGGGCCCCCCGCCCCCGGGGGTCTGCCGGGCGGGCGACCCCCGCCCCGCCCCCCGCCCCAC
>NZ_JBAWUK010000003.1:0-3943 GCF_037079935.1 Stenotrophomonas maltophilia group sp. Smal12
TGTGTTTGTGGGCGTCGGCTTGGTGGGTGGGGGGTGGGTTGGTTGTGGGTGCGGGGACCCCCCCCCCCACCCCCCCCCCCCCCCCCCCCAAACCCATGTTTTGCTGTGTTTTGGGTTTTAGTTTGTGTTTTTTGGGGGGGTGGCCGGGCGCCACCCCCGCCCGGAAACCCTCCGCCCTCAGCAGGCCTCAGCCACCGCAGTGCGGCTACGCCCCAGCCATGCCAGCAGCAGGCCCGACGCGGCCAGCAGGCCACCGGCCACCGGAATGGCGGCGTAGCCCAGGCCCAAGCTGATCACCGCACCACCCAGCGCCGCACCCACCGCATTGCCCAGGTTGAATGCACCCACGTTGATCGACGACGCCAGGCCCGGCGCCTCGCTGGCCACCTGCATCACCCGGATCTGCAGCGGCGGCACGAGGGCGAAGGTCGCCGCACCGAACAGCAGTACACCCAGCGCCGCGGTGGCGTGGCTCATGAAGGCCAGCGGCAGCACGAACATCAGCACCGCCAGGGCAGCCAGCAGGATACGGGTGGCGCCATCGAGCGACCAGTCAGCCATGCGTCCACCGATGCCGTTGCCGAGGGTGAAGCCGATGCCGATCAGGGCCAGCGACACCGCGATGAAGGCATTGGAGGCGCCGGTCAACTCGGTCAGCACCGGTGCGACGTAGGTGTACAGCGTGAACATCGCACCCGCACCAAGCACGGTGGTGGCCATGGCCAGCAGCACCTGCGGCTGCAGGATCGCCTTCAGCTCGCGGCGCACGTCCGGGCGCGGTCCCGGCGCGGACGCCGGCAGCGCAAAACCCAACGCAGTGATCGCGATCAGGCCCAACGCCGCAGTACCGGCGAAGGACAGGCGCCAGCCCAGCTGCTGGCCGACCCAGGTCGCCAGCGGCACGCCACCGATGTTGGCAATGGTCAGGCCCATGAACATGGTGGCGACGGCCGCCGCCTGCTTGTCCTTCGGCACCAGGCTGGCGGCGACCACCGCACCGATGCCGAAGAAGGCACCGTGGTTGAGGCTGGTGACCAGGCGCGACAGCAGCAGCAGTCCGTAATTGGGGGCCAGCGCGGACAGCAGGTTGCCGACCACGAAGATCGACATCAGCAGCATCAGCGCGGTGCGCTTGCCGAAACGCCCCATCAGCAGGGTCATCACCGGCGCGCCCAGCATCACGCCCACGGCGTAGGCGGTGATCAGCATGCCGGCGGTGGGGATCGACACCCCCACGCCGTCGGCGATCACCGGCAGCAGGCCCATCGGGGCAAACTCGGTGGTTCCGATGGCGAAGGCGCCAACGGCAAGCGCCAGCAAGGCGGCTCTGGAATTCATGGGGGTTTCCTGGGGGGCGGGAATCGGGAGTGCGTAGCCTGCGCGCTTTGCTGCGCCGGATTAAGCCTCGCCCCGGGAAAACACTGTTGATCCTGGTTCACAAGTGGAGGCCGGAGCGCAGCCACAAGTGCAAAAAACCGCGGTTCCGGTGTAGAGCCGAGCCCATGCTCGGCTGCTTCCTGCCGGTCAGCCGAGCACGGGCTCGGCTCTACAAGGCAGAACGAAGAGCCCCCGGCGTTGGCCGGGGGTTCGGGGTCATGCGCTTACCAGTTGCCGGCGCCCGGCACGTTGTGCTCGCGGGCGCGGCGGCGCATCAGCAGGTTCAGCCACTCCACCAGCACCGAGAAGCCCATCGCGGCGTAGATGTAGGGCTTGGGCACGTGCACGTCCAGGCCGTCCAGGATCAGCACCGCGCCGATCATCAGGATGAAGGCGAGCGCCAGCATCTTCACGGTCGGGTTGGCATCGATGAAGCGGCCCAGCGGGTTGGCGGCCAGCAGCATCACCATCACCGACAGCAGGATCGCGGCGACCATCACCGGAATGTGGTCGGCGATGCCGACGGCGGTGATCACCGAGTCCAGCGAAAACACGATGTCGATCACCGCGATCTGCGCGATCACGTAGCCGAACACGGCCGAGGCCTTGGTGGTGCTGGGATCTTCATCCTCGCCACCGCTGATCAGTTCCTTGATCTCCATGCAGCCCTTGATGATCAGGAACAGGCCGCCAACGATCAGCACCAGGTCGCGGATGGAGATGCCCATGCCGGCCACGGTGAACAGGTTTGCCGCCATGTGCGCCAGGTAGGCCAGCGATACCAGCAGGCCGATGCGGGTAATGCAGGCCACCGCGATGCCGAGCTTGCGGGCGAACGGGCGGCGCTCTTCCGGCAGCTTGCTGACAGCAATGGAAATGAACACCAGGTTGTCGATGCCGAGCACGATTTCCAGCGCGCTGAGCGTGAACAGGGTCACCCAGGCATTGGGGTCGGCGAGGAACTCAAAGGACATGGAAACTCTTCAAGGCAGTGGGGGAATGGGGTTTCAGCCGTAGTTGCCGGCCAGCGCGTGCGGAACCACGACCAGCGCCCAGCACAGCAACACGTTCATCATCAGCACGAACACCGCCGCCGAGCCCATGTCCTTGGCGCGGCCGGCCAGCTCGTGAATCTCACTGCCGTAGCGTTCGATCACCGCTTCGATGGCCGAGTTGGCCAGCTCCATCGCCAGCACCAGCAGCATCGAGCCGATCAGCAGCGCGCGTTCGACCGGCGTCTGGCCCAGCCAGATCGCAATCGGCGTCAGCAGGATCAGCAGGTAGACCTCAAGCCGGAACGAGGACTCGTACAGCCAGGCAGCGCGCAGGCCCTGCCAGGACCAGCGGGCGGCCTGGAAGATACGGCGCGGGCCGCGCGGCAGGTGGCCGAACTGATCAGCCACGGGTGGAATATCCAGCAACGGGGACGCGGCGCAGCGACCGCTCAGACGCACGGCAGGGAATCATGGGTGCACAGGAATAGGCAGATGGCGGCCATTTTGCCACAAGGCCGCCAACCGCAGCCCGCGCCCGCCCACTGAACGGCCTGCCAGGGGCAAGCAACGGCCCGGGCATGCTCCTATGATGGATGCCCCCCTTGCCTGCTGGAGCGCCTGATGTCCCGTCGCCGTACCTGCCTGCTGATGCTGGGCCTGCTGACTGCCGCACCGCTGGCCCAGGCGCTGAGCCCAGCCAAGTCGCCCCGGGTGCCCGAACAGGTCTCCAACGTGGCCTGGGCCGGCGACATGGCCCGCTTCGCCGGCGCCGACCAGTCCAACCCGCCGCCGCGCGGTGGCATCGAGTTCATCGGCAGCTCCTCGATCCGCTTCTGGGAGAGCCTGGCCACCGACTTCCCTGGCCAGCCAGTGTTCAACCGCGGCTTCGGCGGCTCTGAAGTGCGCGACAGCACCTGGTACGCCGACCGCATCGTGGTGCCCTACGCGCCCTGCAAGGTGTTCTTCTATGCGGGCGACAACGACCTCAACAGTGGCCGCAGCCCAGTGCAGGTGCGCGACGACGTGGTTGCCTTCGTGCAGCGCGTGCATCGCGACCTGCCGAAGACCAGGGTGGAGTACCTGTCGATCAAGCCGAGCCCGTCGCGCGCGCACCTGCTGCCGGCGATCAACGAGGCCAACACGCTGATCAAGGCCGCGCTGGCCAAGCTGCCCAATACCGGCTTCACCGACATCTACACGCCGATGCTCGGCGCCGATGGTCAGCCGGACGCGACGCTGTTCCGCGAGGACATGCTGCACATGACCCCGGCCGGCTATGCGATCTGGACCAGGGCGCTGGCGCCGAAGGTCAACTGCAACTGAGCAACCCCATCCACGCATGGCGTGGATCTACTGCGGATCGCGGGAAACTGTCGAAGGCGGGGGGGGGGGGGGGGGGGGGGGGCGGGGGGGGGGGGGGGGGCGGGGGGGGGGGGGCGCGGCGGGGGGGGGGGGGGGGGGGGGGGCCCCCCCCCCCCCCCCCCCGCCCGCCCGCCCGCCCGCGTTGTTTTTTTTTTTTTTTTGGGGGGGGCGGGGGGGGGGGCCGCAACAAACAAAAAAACTCTAATAAC